>DAOWKX010000033.1 GCA_030639705.1 Candidatus Aminicenantota bacterium | reverse complement strand
ATTATTGCCAAAAGAAAGGGATAAAATGGGTTTCACTTGACATTGAGGGCCTGAAATCCGGAAGCTGGGATTGACAAAATCCTTGATTTTTTGTATGATGAAACTCTATTTTACTGGAGGATAATAAATGGCAACTCACAAATCGGCTGAGAAGAAGTACCGAAGAGATGAAAAAATAAGAATGATAAACAAGATGAATCGCTCTAAGATGAGGAATAAAATTAAAACATTCCGAGCAACAATTAAAGCCGGTGAAATTGAACAGGCACAAAAATTATATCCTGAAGTCATTGCCAGCATTGACCAAACAGTTTCCAAGGGTACGATACATAAAAATACCGGCGCCAGATATAAATCCAGATTGAGTATCTTATTGAAGAAATCAGGTGTAAAAGCCTAATTTGAATGGATCTTCCCAGAGGGTATATATCCTATAGTCAGATAAATACATATCAAAATTGTCCCCAGAAGTATTATTTTTCCTATATTGAAGAAATCTCTCCTCCTGTAAATGAAAAAATTTTTTTAGGGGTTGTGTTCCATGCCACGCTGGAACATTATTTCAATCAAAAAATCAGCGGCAATGAAATCAAAAAACAGGAACTGGTTACATTATTTTGTGAAAAATTCAGGACGTTGAGGGAAGAGAGAGAGATTTTCTGGGATTCAAGTCAGGCAGAAATCGAGGATCGTGGGATTTCTTTTATCAAATACTTTGAAAACAACCTGGCTCCAGGCATCACACCGCTGATGGTTGAAAAGGAATTGGAGGTGGAGTTGGCGGAAGTGGGAGTTAGGCTCAAGGGAATCCTTGATCTGGTCGAGCAGGATTTCAGTATAACCGATTTCAAAACCACCAATGCCAAGTGGTCCGGAAGTCGTATGAAACGGTCTTTTCTTCAGATGGTTATTTACAAATACCTTTTCGAACAATCTTTTGGTTTGATAAATCCAAAACTAAAGTTAAAAATTCTTTACGCGAACCCTTCTAAAAATGTAAAATACCAAGAGGTATTTTTGAATCCCGATGATATTGATTTAAAGCAGATGTTCAAGATCATTCACTATGTGGTTGAAAATATCAGCAAAGGTGTATTTTATAAAAATGAATCTTATATATGCGGTTTTTGCGAATTTAATGACATTTGTCACCAATTAAAAAAATAAACAGTGAGGAAGAAATGAAAAGGCTTATGCGATCTCAAAAAGATAAAATGATTGCCGGAGTCTGTGGGGGAATTGCAGATTATTTTAAGCTTGACCCCACTTTGGTCCGAATCATATATGTACTGGTTTCAATATTTAGCATTGCTTTCCCAGGAATTTTGGTATATATAATATTATGGATAATCGTCCCTGAAGCCGACCAGGTAGAATCTGAAAAATAGAAAAAAAATAGCCTTGACAATATTTTCAGTTGGTTTAAACTTTAGCTTATCATAGATTTTTTGATTGCTTGAAAATAGAGGAGATTTGATGAAAATCACAATTGACTCAGAACATTTGAATGGATTGGTGGTCTTGGTGCCTGAGGTTTTCGGAGATAAGCGGGGATTTTTTATTGAAACCTATCGCGCTGATAAGTTTAAGACACTGGGATTACCCACTTCGTTTGTTCAGGATAATCATTCTGGATCCACTCGCGGAGTATTGAGAGGATTGCATTTTCAATGGGATCCTCCGATGGGGAAACTGATGCGGGTGACTGCCGGGGAAGCATACCTGGCTGCTGTAGACATCAGACAAGGATCTCCTACTATGGGACAATGGTTTGGGGTTGAAGTATCTGCCGAAAACAGAAAACAGGTCTGGGCTCCAGCAGGATTTGCACGGGGTTTTTGTGTGCTCTCTGATTTTGCCGAGATTCAGTATAAATGTACCGGAATTTATAATCCCGATGGAGAATCAGGGATTCTCTGGAATGATCCCGATATCGGAATTCAGTGGCCTGTAACCAATCCTCAGCTCTCTGAAAAAGACAGAGTTGCCCAGACACTTTCTCAATGGCTGGCTCGAAAAGAATCGGCTTTTTTTAAATTTTAAATCAGGAGCGGAACCATGAAAATACTGGTTGTCGGAGGAGCGGGGTATATTGGATCTGTCCTACTGCCTCGGCTTCTGGAAAGAGGATATGATGTAGATGTCATTGATCTTTTCTGGTTTGGGAATCATTTACCCCCGGAAGTTCGTGCCATCAACAAAGATATATTTGAATTGGAAGAAGGGGATTTAAAAGAATATGAACAGGTTATTTTTATGGCTGGTCTTTCTAATGATCCCATGGCAGAATATTCTCCAGCAGAAAATTTTATTTCCAATGCGGCCATACCGGCTTTTCTGGGTTACCTTGCCAGGAAAGCGGGAGTAAAACGGTTCATCTATGCCGGCTCCTGTTCTGTATATGGTTATACGGTGAATGAATTGTATGATGAAAACTGCCCGGCCATATCTGATTATCCCTATGGTATTTCAAAATTGCAGGGTGAAAATTCGGTCATGCAAATGAAAAATGAGGACTTTTCTGTGATTGCTTTTCGCCAGGGAACGGTCAGCGGATATAGTCCCAGAATGCGATTGGATCTGGTTGTCAATACCATGTTTAAAACGGCCGTGACCACAAGAGTGATTACTGTGAATAATCCTGCGATCTGGAGACCCATATTGAGTATCAAAGATGCGGCAACCGCTTATATCCGAGCGATCGAGGCCAATAATGATATATCAGGTGTTTTTAATATTGCCTCGGGAAATTATACTGTTGGTGAAATCGGTGATCTGGTAAAAAGCAGTTTGAAACGGCATTTAAACATTGATGTACAATTAAATATAAAGCATATTCAAGATTATCGAAATTATAAAGTTAGTTTTGAAAAAGCGAAAAAAGTACTCAGCTTTCATCCAAAATTTGATGTGTATGCCATAGTAGAGGATCTGGTTGAAAATATGGACAAATTCAAGGATTTTGAAAATCCAGACTATTATAACATTCAAGTTTTTAAAAAGCTAAAAAAACAGAGAGGGAAGTAGTCATTTTGGGTACCGAGACGTTCAAATGAAAAAAAAAGTTGCTGTGATCGGGGCCAATGGCCAGCTTGGGACCGATATTTGTCTTGGTTTTAAAGGGACAGGGGCTCGGGTTATTGAGTTGAACCATGATGACATTGAAATTTCAGATATTGATTCGGTAGAGGAAGCCATTAATAGAATTGGCAGTCCGGATGTGATGATCAATACCGCTGCCATGCATCATGTGGGAAATTGTGAAAACGAACCCCTGAAGTCGTTCCAGGTTAATGGAATCGGAGCCAGAAACCTGGCTTTGGTTTGTGTGGCTCATGATATACTCTTGGTTCATATCAGCACAGATTATGTCTTTGACGGAGAGAAAAACAGTCCCTATATTGAAACAGACAGACCGTGTCCACTGAATGTCTACGGAAACACAAAGTTATCCGGAGAGTATTTTATTGAATCCACTGCAGAAAAATATTATATACTCAGAGTCTCTGGGATTTACGGCAAAAAACCATGTAGAGCCAAGGGGAAAAATTTTGTCCAGACCATGTTGAATCTGGCTCGAGAGAAAAAAGAGATCAGGGTGGTGGACGATGAAACACTCACGCCCACTTTTACCGAGGATATCGCCTCTCAGATTGTCAAACTCATCGGGTGCAACCCTGAGTTCGGTTTATACCACATGACAGCCGAAGGGAGTTGCTCCTGGTATGAATTTGCCAGGGAAATTTTTTCAATCACAAAGAGTGATATTATACTCAATCGGGCATCCCCGGGAGAATTTGCTGGTAATGTGAGGAGGCCCAAATATTGTGTTCTGGAGAACAAACATTTAAACGATCTGAATCTAAACATAATGTCCCGCTGGAAGGATGGATTAAGAGAATATTTAAAAAAATAGGGCTGAGAAGACTCAGCCCTATCTCACCAACATTTCTGTTAACGAAGACACACACAGTGTCTATATTAAATATAATTGAAAAATCTTTTTTTTCAATAAAAATATTTTTTTTATTTTTTTTTTCCAATCTTTTCTTAATCCGTGTGCTAAAAATCAATATTCGTGCTGGTTTTTCCTATAACCAGTCTCAGATTAAGAGGACATGAAATTGATCTCGGTGTGGATGATGAGGGTTTTCAAATAATATTTTAAAATAATGAAAATTTGATAAATGAATACGGCAAACAAAAAGGGAAGGGCGTTTCCGAGCTGATTCAGGATTGCGGATAAAACCAAGTGGAAGAAACCGATGGCAATTAAATATAACAGAAAAATAAGTAAAACAACGAGCTTGTTTGAAAAGACAAATCTGAGTCCATTTATAAATGAGTAATAAATATTTCTGCCTGTTTTTAATTTTATGATTCTGGAAAAATCATAAGTTGCAATGGTAATAATCATGATGAGTATGGTGAAGCAAATCCAAATATAAATGAAAATTTTAAACAGGGTTTCATTTCCTGAGTGATTATGGATATTCCAGATTAAATACAAAAAAAAACCGGAAAGAATAGAGAGAAAAGCAAAGTTTATGAGGTTGATAAGGAAAATTTTAAAAATTTTGAAAAAATGTTCGGTTGATAAAGAGAATAAATTTTTAAATGTCTTTTGCTCATTATTCAGCAATATTGAATAGGCTCCCCCTGATATAAAAATGGACATTAATATAAAAATGAAGGTAACCAGAAATACCAAAGACAGAATTAAAGTTAGATTTGTATTGTTATGCTGAAAGATATCGATGAAATAAATGGAAAATTCATTGAGAGTTAAATTTTTAAACATGATCGATCGTCCACCAAATGCTGAAATAAATTTAAAAAATACATAAATGATAATTGAGCTGAATATGAGATTAAATAACCACATATACAAAGCGATTTTAAGGTTATTTACCCTGAGGCTTTTAATCATGGAATTGATAATGTTCATATCACGTCCTATAAGAATAAAAAGCTCAACAGGTTTTGAAAATAAAATCCGAACTTTACAGCGATTTTGGTGATTGCATCGGAAGAGATTTTACCTGCTTTTGAATTATTGAATATATTTTTGTCTAATAAAATTTTAAATTTGGGATCAATGGCTGCATATTCCAATGGTGAGTCATTTTCCAGTATGATTTTTTTCCAGTTTTCTCTCTCTTTCCAGTAATATTTTATCTCTTTTCCATCTTTCAATTTGATTAATAATTCAACGGGAAAATACCCTTCTTTTCTTAAAAAAATAATTTCATTTCTGTATTTTTCCGGATGTCTGTTGATTCGAGTCGATTTCACCGTGTAAACAGAATGGTCAAGATTGATATTCCCGTTAACAAATTGTTCAAATACCCAGGATAAATCTTCACCCATGAAATGATTGAAGGTTTTAATGAAATCTGAAGTGGTGGGGTGCCGGAATTTGAATTTGTCAGCATAAAATCTGAAAAAATCCATTATTCTTTTCTCTCCCAGGTGATTTCTCAGGCTCTGGAGTAAAATCCCTGCTTTTGAGCATACAGTTCCCCTGTAAGTGGCGCCATCTATAAATTCCCATGAAAATT
>DAOWKX010000138.1 GCA_030639705.1 Candidatus Aminicenantota bacterium | reverse complement strand
GTCTTTCAATAGCTTTAGGAAGGAAAGGTAATCATTTTTTATTTTATATATATTTTCCTTGCGGAGCCCCCGGTTCATGGTATGGTACCATGCGCCGGGATAATTAATTCTCAGTGGTCTAGCCATGACATTTTAATATCAAAAAACAAACAATGAGTCAAGCAAAGACTTGACCCCTAGATTCCTTTATTGATGATGTATTTGCGGACGGCCCAGTTGTGTTCTCTCAGGGTTTTGGAAAAATAGTGGGTATTTGAATCTTTGGCCACAAAATAGAGATATTCAGTGTTTTCGGGGTAAAGTGCTGCTTCGATAGAGGCAAAACCGGGACTGCAAATAGGTCCGGGCGGTAATCCTTTGTTTATTCTGGTATTGTATGGGGATTTTAGTTTTAGATCCTTCCAGCGCAGTCGTCCGGTATAGCGGTTCTCTTTTTCTAAAATATAGATAATAGTGGGATCACAGGCAAGAGGCATCCCGATTTTCAGGCGATTGTGAAACACAGAGGAGATGAGAAATCGTTCCTCTCTTGATGATGTTTCTTTTTCTATTAAGGAAGCCAGGGTAATCACATCTCTCATAGAGAATTTCAGGTCCATGGCTCTCCAGTACAGAGAGTGTGAAAATGTCTCTTTGAATTTTTGAATCATCAGGTTTACTATCTGTTCTTCAGTGGTTGCCCTGGGTACCAGGTAGGTTTCCGGAAATAGATAACCTTCCAGATCGTTTGCTTTGGAATCGAACTTATCAATCAGGCGGGTGTTTTGACAAGCCTTTAAAAACCTATCCTTATCCAGGTCATGGTAATTCTCAAGATAGGCTGCGGTTTCAGCTATTGTCATTCCTTCTTTAATGGTTCTCTTATAGAGCAAAACCTTTCCGGTATTCAGTTTTGTGATCACCTGTTTCATGGTCAGTGCCTTTTCAAATTTATATTCACCGGTTTTTAATGGAAGGGAAGAAAAAAATAGTCTATAGTAAATGGTAAAATAGGTATAACTGGCGATTATTTTTTTTTTGAAGAGGTGTTTGGCAATAGAGGAAACCGAAGAACCCTGTTCTATCTGGATGGTGACTGGTTTTTCATAGCCTTTATAGGGTTTGAATACTTTTTTATTTATGTCAACTCCCAGAATCAAAGCGATTATTAAAAAAATAACCAGTGATACGAGGATTATTCTTTTCATTTTTTCCCTAAGTAATTGTTTAATATAATTAAGGCTGCAGTTGAGTCAATGCTTTTTTTTCTCTTACGATAATCCGGTAGTATGGGTTTGAGCATTTCCTCAGCTTCGAAACTTGTGAGTCGCTCATCAACATATTCTATGTCGATTCCAATTTTTTTTTTTAGTATATTTCTAAAATCTTCAATTTTTTGCACCATTGTACTTTTTGACCCATTCATGTTCAGGGGGTACCCGATAATAATCTTTTGAATTTCATATTCGGATAGAATTTTTCTAATATGTTCGATGTCCCGGGTTATTTTTTTTCGAATAAGTGGTTTTAAAAGAGTTGGTGTCTGCCTGCTACAATCACCAATTGCAAATCCCATTCGTTTCTCACCATAATCAATTGCCAGTATTCTCATTTTAATTATGTACCGGTAGCTTTATTTTAGCGAACAGGCATGCCCGTTCCCTACCATAGTCGGTTATGCTCTTTATAATATTCAAATCCATATTCTATCAGCCTGGTGATCAAATCCGTAAATGAAATACCCTCCAATGACCATAATTTTGGAAACATGCTGATTTCAGTAAAACCAGGAATGGTATTGATTTCATTTATGTATAACTGATTGGATTTTTTTTCCAGAAAAAAATCGATACGGGCCATTCCGTTCAAATATAATGCCAAGTAAGCCTTTTTTGCCATTTCTTTAACTTCAGATTCGGTTTTTTTATCAAGACGGGCAGGGATATTAAATGTGGTTTTATTTTCAATATACTTATCCGCGTAATCATAGAATTCATTATGGGGAATTAATTCTCCTGGATGAGATACTTTGATTTGATTGTTTCCCATAACTGAAATTTCAATTTCTCTGGCATCGATTGCCTGTTCAATAATAATTTGGTGATCGTTTTCAAAGGCCAGGTCAATGGCTGGCCTTAACTGGATCCTTTTTTTTACCTTGGAAATACCCACTGAGGATCCAAGAGAACAGGGCTTAACAAACACCGGGAGCTGAAGCCTGTCAAGGATTAACGCTTCAATGAAGGAAAAATTGTTTTCAGTGAAGCTGAGGAAATCAGGAGTGTTTAAGCCACTCTGTTTGAATAATATTTTTGTCATCACCTTGTTCATTGCCAGGGTTGAAGAAAAACTGTTAGCTCCGATATGGGGTATATTTGACAGTTCAAGTAAGCTTTGAATCTTACCATCTTCTCCATTTGGACCGTGGAGCATCGGGAAAAAGATATCACAGTCAAGAGGCTTTATTGAATTATTTTTCCAGGGAGCGAAGGAATAGAATTGATAAAGGGATTTCAGCTTTTTTTGGAAAAAAGGGGATTGATCGTAAGATTTTGCATCGAGCAGATCTCCTTCTTTGAGCTGACACCATTTTCCTTTTTTATTGATGTAAATCAAATGAGGAGTGTATTTTTTTTTATCGATATTTTTGACTATCGCTTTGGCAGATTCGATGGATACCTCATGCTCGGCGGACATTCCGCCAAAAATGATTCCGACTGTTGTTTTTTGCCTTTTCATCTTAAAACCTCTTACAACCAGAGAGCGATCCCACTCATTTTTCAATAGGTATTGAATGTTCTAACATACTTTTATGCTTGAGTAAAGTGTTTAGGATGTCCAAAATCCACCACCTAAATAAGGGATAGCGACTACAGCCTGCGAAAAATTTGATGGTGAATATAGGATGTTGATTTCTTCCCATTATATTGTTCAGGGTTATGGGCTGAGATTTGTTTTCATATTATAGAATTTGTAAAAAAAATAGTTTCTATAGATGTTTTTCACATAGGTTCGGGTCTCTGTGTAGGGGATCATTTCAATGAACTCATTTTCAGGGACATTTCCGAATTTTTCAATCCATCGGTCCACTTTATGATTCCCTGCATTATAAGCGGCCAGGGCAAGATAGGTTTCCCCATTGTATTTATTAAACAATGATTTCAGATAAGTTGTACCCAATCGAATATTAATTGCAGGAATGAAAAGGTCTTTTCTGTATATTCTTTGTCCGGAGTTCCAGGCCACCTGCTTTGCCGTCCCAAATAAAAGCTGCATTAATCCACAAGCTTTAGCGGTTGAAACTGCATCGCTTTTGAAAAAACTTTCCTCTCTGATCAATGCCAGAACAAGATATGGATCCAGGTTATTTTCCTGGCTGTATTTTTTAATCAGGTTTTCATAGTGGACAGGTAAATATATTTCACTTAAAAAATTTGGTAAATAGAGACACTCATAACAGGCGAAATTATTCTTGAATTGAACAAATGCTTGGTAGTAATTTTTTTGTTTAAGGTAAATTATGGATTCAATAATCTTGAGCATATTCATATCTGAATATGATAAGTTTTTTTCATATTTTGACAGCTTGATGAGGTAAAGGCTTTCATCCGGTAAATTATTTCGGATAAGAAATTTTAATCCGGCAACAATTTCTAAAAATAATGGATTCTGAGCCTGATTGATCAGGTTAATGAAGCGTTTCAGGATAATCCGGGTTAGTAAACTTGGATGATTGGCCAGCCGGGTATAGTAATATGAGAAGGGATATTTGTCTATCTGATGGGGAAAATTCTTTTTCAGTTGAAATGTCCAGTATTGGTTGGCGATTTTATAAGGAATAATCGGAGATTCCTGCCCCTTCCTGAAGTATTTCAGGGCATCTTTTTTTTGATTTTTTTTAAACTGTATCCAGGCAGATATCCAAATGGCCTTCCAATAATCAGGATTATCCCTATTTTGACTGAAGCAAACGAATTTATTGTATAGTTTTAAGGCTGTATTGGACTTTTCTTTTCTCAGAAGGATGTGGGCGGAGTTGAGTAAAAAATCCGCATATAGTTGTGGGCTGTTTTTCAGCTTATCAATATCATCAAGGATATTGTCATAATCATCTTTGGTTTTTCTTAGTTTTATCTTAACTAACAGGTTTAGTTTGTAATCCAGTAAATTTTCTGATTTCACTCTTTTCAAAAGATTCTTTGCTTTTTGATACTTCCGTCTTCGGTAATAATATTCGGCATCAAAGAGGTTAATGAGTTGGGGTGATTTGACATATTTCTTTTCCCTGAAAATTTCCCGGAAAGCATTTTTCTTTGCCAGGTAATAGAATTTTTTAAACCAGAACTCATCATTAAGTTTGGTGATTAAGCGGTTTAAAGCAGTGGTAGGTATGATCTTGAATGATGAGAGATGGCTTTTTTGGAATAGTTCTTTAAACAATATTGTTGCCGGTTTAATATTTCCGGTTTTAATCAGACTGTCCAGATAAACCATTTTCATTTCTTTGTTTTTTGGCGGATCATTGATATAGGCTTTAACAACTTCATGGTATTTTTTTTGAGAATGGTAATATTTTAATAGAAGTTTCTTTTTATAGTGTTCAATAAATGAATAACTGCTTTTTGATTTGAAAAGTGTTCTCCGGATATCTTGAGGCCTCTCCTTTTCTAATTGGATTTCAGCCATTTTAAGGTTAAGGAAGTCCTTAATGAGTTTATTAGCTGTTAAATCGTTTAAGTCCGACCTGAGTAGAATTTTAAGTTTATTGAGGGTGCGGGTATGAGAATCCGAGGTATTTTTTTTTTTACCGTGCTGATCGGAAAATGTTTTATTTAAAAAAAAATTTAATATTCTGTAATTTTTAAGCCAGAGGTTTCCCGTGAAAATCTCATTTGATGACTGATGATCTTTTGAATTAACCAGATAAATTATTTTGCAAATCAAGAATCCTGAGATAATTGAAAGCAACAGGATGAATTCACAGAAAAGAATATATTTAAATGCCTTTCCCGGGTTACATCGTCTCAAATTTATAACCTCTTAGAACATTTTTATCACCTTTAGCTAAGATGCTAATCAGATTCTTTTCAAAAGAGGATAAATTACTGAACTTCCTTAGATACTCTTCTTTTGCCTGAAGTATTGTATCTTCCAGTACATTGTATAGGTTTCTGTTTTGAATACCCTTTTCAACGACGTCTTGGTTGTAAAGAATAATGTCATTGATAATGACCCGGGCTTTTCTATTCGGATCATTTTCGACGATTGAATGAGCGGTCTCTTCATGGATAATAGTTTCTTCAGCCTTTTCAGAGACAAACGTTTCTTCATCTTCATACTCTTTGGTTTGAATCCGGGCAAATATTTTCCGCTTTATGGGTAGCAGGTCCAGGCTCATTTCACCGACTATTGCTAAAATTTCAATTTCCTTTTCGTTGATTTTTTTATTATCCATTGAATCAGAATAGATGACAGCCTGGGGTTTCCCTTTAACAAAAAAAGGAACAACAAATATTTTATCCGGATATCTTCCTCCGAATCTGTTGTATATCAAATGATCATCAGGTTGTGATAGTGGTTTGCCTGAGTACGATTTTTTTTTACCGATCACACTTTTTAAAATTGTATTTGCAGATAAGGAAAAGAAAATATTTTTCATTTCATCATTTTTAATTTCTCCGTCTTTCCCTGAGAATCCGCTTCCATTCCAGCCAATCAGTTTGTCATCTTTTATCAAAAATAAAGCCGCTCTGCTTGAAAATTTATGGATACCCTCCAGCATGGCGGTTATCATATTTTTTTGATCTTCCGCAGACGATATTTTTTTGACAAATTCGTATAAAATATCTATCGTTTCACTTTCCCAGGCGCTATCATTCATGGCTATGGCTTGAGGCATTTCAAATTTTGAGAAGTCGCTGAATTCTTTAAGATCATCCAATTGACTGACTATGCTATTCTTAAATGAATCGATTTTTCCGATGATCTCTTTCTTTTTTTCGTCCAAAATTTTATCAATGAGCAACTTAAGTCTTTCATTGGACATTTTAAAACCTCCCAATGATAATTTTTTATAGCATTCAACATTTTTTTATATTCTTTTTCATTATACTCCGGATTCCAGTCGACTTGCAAGTATTTCCGGTAGCCCGAATTCTCTTATTCTCTCCTGAGTGGTTTTATAATCATAGCTGAATCTAATAAAATTGATTTCTTTTTTTTGGGAATCAAAAATGATGAAACTTGGATCCGGGTTCTTATCCCTTGGCTGTCCGATTGAACCGGGGTTGATTAAATATCTGGTGTTGGGATCTAATTTTATTCTTGTGTTTGTGGTTAAAGGAACGGTGTCGATTTTATCATTTCTCAATAAGTACATTATGGGAAAATGGGTGTGACCGAAAAAACCGATTGAGGTTTCCATGAATTTAAATGATTCAGCTGCTTCAAATATCGAGAAAACATAATAATCTTCGTCAAATGTTGAACCATGGCAGAGGGTGATGCAGTGGTCAACAACACTGGGGCCTTTTTTAAGATTTTTTAAAAAATCTTGATTGTCGCTATTCAGCTTGACCTTGCTCCATTCAGCAGAAAATGAGGCAACCGGATTAAAAAGTGATGCCGATTCCAGATCTGCAATGACTTTGTCATGATTTCCTCTGATGCTGTATGTTTTTTTTAAGCCACGAAATCGATCAATCACGTCATTTGGATTCGGGCCGTAACCCACCAGGTCACCGAGAAATAAATAGGAATCGATATTTTTTATCTTCTTGTGTGAGAGGAATTTATCGAATGCCTCAAGGTTACTGTGAATATCACTGAATACAAGATACTTCATGATTTTTTAGTTTCGAGTAGTTTCCCCGGATCTTTGTTGTTCTCTGTGTTTTTAGAGAATTGACAAGCTGATTAAAAATCAATCCGGCATTATAAGAGCTTCTTACCAGTGGACCCGCTTCAACCGCAATAAAGCCCAGTGATAGTGCCGTATTTTTTAGTTTCTGGAATTCTTCCGGGGAATAATATTTTTTAACTGCAATATTCTGACGGGTGGGCTGCAGATATTGCCCAATGGTTAATAGACTGACACCTGTTTTTCTGAGATCTCTGAATAATTCTATGAGCTCCTCGATGGTTTCTCCCAATCCGACCATGATTCCCGATTTGGTTATAAATTCTCTTTCATGACTGAACTGAAGGACCCTTAATGACCTGGTATAATTTTCTGGATTTCT
>DAOWKX010000216.1 GCA_030639705.1 Candidatus Aminicenantota bacterium | reverse complement strand
GAAATAAAAAAACTACAATTCAAATCCGTCTCAGAAATCAACAATGAAGCTGGTTTATATGTATAAGCCTTTCTGATATCGAATATCTTTTTCTTTTCTTGAGAAAAAAGACTTAAAAAAGAAATCAATATAAATAACAGGATTAAAATTCTTTTCATTTTTCTCTCCTCTTATGAGTTAACTCATTTTTTAAATTCCCCAAAATCCAAAAAATGTTTTTATATACCCACTATTTTTTAACATCCTACTTTATTTTAATAGAACAAATCAACTGTTTTGTCAAGTTTAAATCGATGTTTTACCATGATTTCACCTATTTAACAGCAAACAAACGTATCATTGGCCTGTCAAATTGACAGTACCACCAATTTAGTGTAAAAGATATATGAAGGGTATTTAATAACTGAATGGTGAGAATGGCAGATGACACATCAAATTACTGAGGAACCCGTTCCTTTAATATTCAAAGACATCCTAAGGGGAAAAAAGAGCGGAGAACTGATCGTTAATTTTGATAACTCAGAAAAAAAAATGTACTTTTTTCAGGGAAATTTTAAATATGCCAGATCAAATCTCACCCAGGAGAGACTGGGAGAGATATTATTTAAACTAGGAAAAATAAACCAAATGCAATTCTGGAATATACAGAAATTGATTCAGGGAGAAAAGGAAAAAATCGGGAAAGTCCTGGTAAAAAAAAATATTTTGAGCCAGAAAGATATATTTTTCGGCCTGTTATACCAGATCAGAACAATTGCCATTTCTGTATTCGATTTAACCCACGGTAACTGGGAATTCCGAGAGAAATCTCCAGAACTTCCGCAGGATATCAATTTCAATATTGAGCTACCCGCCATTATTTCCGAAGGGGTGAAAAAAATACGCAATTTCTCTTACTATTCAGATAAATTTTTAAACCTTTCCCCGACACCATCCGGTGGTCTTTCATCCGCCGGGAAAGTGTTATCACCAGAAGATAAAATTTTTTTTCATCAACTATCTGAATTTACAAATATCTCCTGTGGCCGCCTTATACCCCGTTTCCAGATACCAGAAGAAATCTTTTGGAAAAGAATAACATTATTGTATCTTTTAAATATTATAAATTTAAAAGAAATCACATCGGACAATCAAATCAACAAATCAACGGAAGAACTTATTCATTGTTATGAGAAAATAAAATCAAACAAAATCGATCATTACCAGTTGTTTGAAGTAAAAAATACAGCCACAGTTAACGAAATAAAAGAAGCCTATTTTTCTTTTGCCAAAAAATTTCATCCTGATCGAATAGCCAGCGTCGCAGATTCTGATATCAAAGAAAAGGCCAATTTTGTGTTTGCTGCCTTTAACAAAGCATATGAAACCTTGAGTGACGAAAAAAAAAGAGAAGAATACGACACCCAGGGCGATAAAGAAGCCGCAACTGATAATTCAACTCCGGAAAATCTGAAAGAAAAGGCCAGAATTTTTTATTTAAAAGCAAAAACTCTCTTTAATAAAAAACAGTACTGGGAAGCCGCTACATTACTGGACGAAGCAGTTAAGATTAATCAAAAAAGAGCCCCTTATGTACTTCTGCTGGGTCTCAGTCAGATGAATATCGATTCCATGCGAAGAATGGCAGAAAAAAATCTACAAAGAGCCGCTGAACTGGAACCATGGAATGCCGAGCCTCTGGTCGCACTGGGTAACCTTTTCAAATCCGAGGGATTAAACACCAGGTCCAAAACATTTTTTTTAAGAGCTTTGTCCATCAATCCCGATCATCCATTGGCTAAGAAAAAACTCGAAGAAATTAACCAGGGGACTTCAAAAAAAATAACTCTTGGCTCACTGTTCAGGAAAAAGAAAAAATGATCAATTTCTGGTTTGATTGCTGCTTTTAATTTTCTTTTTTAATCTCCTCAATTCCTGTATTCCCAGCCGATGTTTCTGAAGCCTTGATATTTTTTTTCCGGTGGTCTTTCCCTGTTTTGGTTTTATTTCTGGAAAATTTATAATCGGAGGTAGTGAAAAGGCAAACAGCCTGACCAGTTCCATACTCTTGAAAGGTCCAATCAATCGACTGTCAGCCCATAAGAAAAAAACAAATCTTCTATTTAAAATATTTTTTCTATCCAGAACTTCCGGAAAGACTATTTCCCCACTCAATTGCTTATACGGATAAAAATAGAAAAACTTGAGTGCGAAATTCAGTCCATACGAAACCGTTGTGGCTGGTGAAAAATAATCAGATTGACTGAGATCGATGATAACCAGATGACTTTTGTTTTTTAATCTCGGTACAACATCAGCGACTTGCTGGATAAAATGTGTACTACATTGACCGGACTTTCCATAAGACACCGCTTTTTTTAAATAGAAAACAGACCAGGAACCCAAGAGAATGATAATCAATAAAAATATTATTGCCTTCACTTTTTTTTTCTTTTTATCAAATTCCCAGTATCTCCATAAAGAAACAATAAGGACGGCAAAGGCAATATGGAATCCGATCTGAGGAAAATAAACATAAATATTGGATCGAACCGGAAGAAATAATACGGGGATGAGAAAAAATAAAAAATATAACCCCCCGATGGCAATGAGATGCAGATCCGACTTTTCAAAAGGATTTTTTAATTTTCCCCTTCTCACCACCAAAACCAACAACCCGATCACCATTATAAAGTCGAGTAAACCTGCCCGGGTAAAATATTCCCAGGTATTTCTTATTAACACCAGGAGAGTCATTTTAAAACGATAACAATCCGGTGCATTAAAAGGGGTAAAGGCATTGCTGTTCAACCGAAGAATAAAATAGATCAACAAAGGAGGTATGAAAATTAATATCGATTTAAAAGCAGTAACCATTTTCTGCCATTTTAAAGCAGAAACAAATAAGCCAGGTTTGCGACTTAAATTATCTTTTATAAAAACAAAAAAAACCAAAACACCGCCGGGTATAATAAGCGCACTCTCTTTTGATAATAATGCGGCCAGGTACATTATTTCGAATAAAAAAAAGAAGAAAATTTTTAAAAAACGAGATTTGTGCAGGTTGGATGTTTGATACCACTTTTTGTACAAGTAAAAAGTTAAGAGAGAGAAACAACTGTATAACAATGTGGTTCGACCCGATATCCACCCCACTGCCATGGTATTTACCTTAATATTCATCGCAAAAAGAAAAGCCACCAACAGAGCGTAGGGTTTTAAAGTCCCGAAGGAATTGAGAATTAAATAGACCATAATTATATTGAACAAATGAAGCAACAAATTTAGCTGACCATAAGGGGCTGATTCTATCCCATGAAACAAAAACTGCAATCCAAAACTGAGACTGACCAAAGGGCGATAGAATCCTGTTGTCACGGTGAAAGGTTTACCAAGATCTAATTTGCCCTCATCAATCACATTATCCAGCCAAATAAAATCATCGGTGATAAATCCGGTACCCACATGGGGGAAAAAGATAGCCAGTTGAAGGAAAAGTATGAAGGCCAGACAATATACTCTGTAGTTATTTTTTAAGTGATCTCTCATTGCTTTTTGCGAAATGGCTTTTTTCTATCAAAACCCAATGCGGATTATTTTTATATTTCAAAAGAAAAATAGCCTAAAAGAAAAAGGGATTCAATCAGAGAATATTGATTGAATTTCCCGGCAGTTTCAGTTATCTATACCCAGCTCCTTTTTCAAGATCCGGCGGATTTTGGTTACGATCTTTTGAACTTCTTTGTTTATCTTAAGTGCCTGACTGCGTATCTTTTGTTTAAATGCATCATCCTCAATCCCTTCTAGATTTATCATGACATTATACAATGCAGCTTCAGCTGCGGCTGATGCATTTAATCCGGAGACACCGGAATCTGACAGGGAATTTCTGTTACCCTTTTCAGTCACCTTCAATGCCAGTTCAGCAGCTACTTTTAATTTCTCTAAAACAGAAAAAGGAATAAGTGTGGCGTCTTTGGTTGCCTCTTGAATTTTTTTATTTCTGATATCGATTTCTTCTTCTGTTTTTTTTGGAAGAGAAAAGTTACCCATGATCTTATTAAATGCCTCGGTATCCTTATCTATGGCATCAATAAAAAAATCTTTTAACTTCTGGGCTGTTTCAGAAACCGAAATCATCTCATCCCGAACTTCACTATATTCTTTTTTCGAATAAGTTAGATTTCCCACCATAGAGCTCAATCCTGAAGATAGGGCACCATTCAATGCAGCCACACTCCCTCCTCCTGGTGCGGGAGAATCCGAGGCCAGTTCATCCATTAATTCATAACAATTCATTGAAGCCAGCTGTCCGGGTTTTCTGAAACGATACTCTATGATTTTATGCTCTGGATTAAAATCCGAAACCTCATTCATACCCAGGGTTTGGATAGCAATTCGAACCAGTTCTTTTTCACTCACTCCGGTTGATGCTCCCTGCTTTTTCAGATAATACATACCTGTTTCCAGAATTGCCTCAAGTGGTATCAATCCCACCAGTTCACTCCCGGTCACTCTAACTCCGAAGCTGTGAGCAAATTTTTCCGCTTCTTCAAACACCCGACACAAAGGGGTTATTTTATAATTCAGCAAATTTACTGAAATCTGCGCCATATGATATTCATCAATATACCATCCAACTCCCCTGACAGCTTTCAGTGTACCCGGAATCCTCTCTCTTTTCCCGGTTTCCTTGTTTTTTACCATTCGTCCTTTGTCACGTATTCGGTTGGCAATTTTTCTGGCGATTTTCACATCTCTGGTATTTAAATTAATATTATAAGCAATTAAAAATTCCCTGGCCCCAATGACTGTGGCACCGGATCTTTTATTAAAAACCGGTTCACCAAAATCCGGTTTATATTTTTCTGTCTTCAGCTTTTCAGGTAACGCTTCATATTCACCTTCCCTGATAAAAGCCAGGCTCTTTCTTTCTTCGGTGGTTGCAGCCTCTTCATATAGATAAACCGGGATTTTCAACTCTTTGGCCACCCTCTCTCCCAATCTTCTGGCGATTTTCACACAATCCTCCATGGTCAATCCGGAAACCGGAACAAAGGGACAAACATCTGTAGCACCCATGCGAGGATGGGCTCCGGAATGAACGGACATATCAATTAGTTCCGCTGCTTTCTCGATGGCCCGAAATGCAGCTTCTTCAACAGCTTCCGGAGAACCCGCAAAGGTCACAACCGTTCGATTGGTATCTTTTCCGGGATCAACATCCAGTAATATGACGTTTTCTGTTTTCTTTATCTCATCGGTTATTTTTTCGATAATAACCGGATCCCTGCCTTCTGAAAAGTTGGGAACACATTCAACTATTTTTTTCACTTATGACCTCCCTGGAATTTTTTTCCTTTTTGGTTGCTTTTCCGCCAGCTCTCAATCTCGGCATGATTTCCAGATAACAAGATATCTGGAACCTGTAATCCTTTAAATTCTCTGGGCTGGGTGTATTGGGGAAAAGCATACTGTCCATTATGGAAGAAAGAATCTGTTTCCAATGATTCAGGATTCCCCACTACTCCCTTTACCATGCGGCTCACACTCTCGATTACAACCTCTGCAGCCACTTCGCCGCCCATTAAAACATATTCACCAATTGAAATTTCTTCATCTACCAGCGTGTCGATTACCCTCTGATCCACTCCTTCATAACGGCCGCAAATCAATATCAAGTGTGACTCCCTGGCTAATTCTTTAATACCTGCTTGATTCAACACTCTACCATAAGCCGAAAGCAGAATGGTTTTTCCAGGATTTTTTTTGGTAATGGTTTCAATCGCATTAAAAAGTGGTTCGGGTTTCATCACCATACCGGCTCCTCCGCCAAACGGTCTATCATCCACTTTTCTATGCTTATCACCTGTAAAATCCCTTAAATCATACACATCAACCTGGATTTTTCTTTCATCAATGGCTTTAGAAACCAGCCCGTAACCGATAAAACTTTTTATCATCTCCGGAAATATTGAAACGACAGAAAATCTCATCTATTCAGACTTTGCAATCCCTCGGGGGGATCTATCACAATTAGTTTTTCATCATCTCTAATCTCATGTACAATGCCTTTGCCTAGAGGAATATAAACAATTTCTCCATGATTTTCAACCTCAAGAACTCTGTTTAAACCATATTCCTTTATGTCTTTAACCTTACCCCATAATTCCTGATGAATATCTTTGACATAATAATCGATTAAAGGGGAACCTTTTTCCTCACTTTCCCCAACCCCAAAAACAGAATATCCAATCAGCTTCATCGCCTGATTGATGGTGTTGATGTTTGAGAATTTCAATACAAATTTACCCTTCATATCCCTGACATATTCTATTTTTTGCTTACTCTGATATTTTTCAGACTTCAGAAGGATATTCTTCTTTTTTCTGAAAGTAAAGATATCACCAACAGGAGAAGGCTTGACCACAACTTCCCCCTTATTGCCTCTAATTTTTAAGATTCTTCCTAAAAAAACCAAATAATGTTACTGATCGTAATTTTCAATAATTTCGAGATTATACCTTCTTCTTTGTTTCATTCCGGCAGCAGCAAGAATTGTTCTAATTGCTCTGGCAGTCCTACCCTGCTTTCCAATGACTTTACCAAGATCAGATTGAGCCACTCGTATTTCTAGAATTGTTGTCTGTTCTCCGTCAATCTGTGTTACCTTTACCTGATCAGGATTGTCAACCAAAGATTTGCATACTGTTTCAACGAGTTCTTTCACTTTAGCCTCCTTAACTCTCAGTTTTAAGTTTCTTTAATAACGATTTAACGGTTTGAGATGCTTTTGCTCCTTTATTAATCCACCCATTGTACTTATTGACATCAATTTTTATCTCTGCTGGATCTAGCGTAGGATTATAATGACCGATTAATTCAATATATCGGGATTCTCTGGGTTTAGCTTTATCCATTGCCACAATCCTGTAAAAAGGTCTGTGCTTAGTGCCTCTCCTGGTCAATCTTATTACCACCATTACTCATTCACTCCTTATAATTTATATTGTGGCACTCTCCACGGTTTCCTATCTAAAACCATTTTTAAAAGGCTGTTATTTAAAGGCTTTAACTCAGATAGAAATTTTAATTTACCTCATTTTAGATAAAAAGTCAAATTTTCTTAACATCTTTCTAAAAAATGGCTTTTTCATAACCTTTTTAATCTCAAAATATTGTTTTAATAGCTGGTTTACCTCCTGAACCTGACGACCTGATCCTCTGGCGATTCTCAATCGCCTCCGACCATTTATAATTTTTGGCTTTTCTCTCTCTTTGATGGTCATAGAGTTAATAATAGCAACTAAATACTTAATCTTATTGTCATCTACTTGGGCTTTATTCGAGTGCGGGTTTACTCCAAAATTGGGGGCCATATTTGGCATCATCTCCATTATATCGCTCAAGGATCCTAATTTCTGAACCTGCTGTAATTGAGACAAAAAATCATCCAGAGTAAACTCATCCCGCAACATTTTTCGAGCCACTTTTTCTGCCTGTTTTTGGTCAAATTTCTCTTCGGCTTTTTCAATCAGGGTTAATACATCTCCCATTCCCAGAATTTGTGATGCCATTCTATCGGGATAAAACTTCTGAAAATCTTTATTCTTTTCGCCCACTCCTACAAATTTTATGGGTTTTCCTGTCACACTGACAATTGATAGTGCCGCACCACCGCGGGCGTCGGCATCCAGTTTTGTCAGGATAATCGAGTCGATCTCAATTTTTTCAGAAAAAGTGAGGGCGGAGTTAACCGCATCCTGACCTGTTAACGAATCCGCAACAAAAATAACCTCCACCGGATTTAAAGCGGCTTTGATCTGCTTGAGTTCTGTCATCAGATCATCATCAATATGGAGTCTACCCGCTGTATCAACCAGCACATAGTCATAACCGTACTCCCTGGCATTCGCCATTAACTGTTTAACAATCTTCTTTAAATGCGTGGGTTCAGCCTTGAAATAATTTACCCCTACCTCATTTGCGATTGTTTCGAGCTGCTCTCCAGCAGCAAGTCTTTTTAAGTCAAGGGAACATAAAAGAGGAGATTTTCCATTTTCTTTTAAGTGAAGAGCTAATTTCCCGGCGGTCGTGGTTTTTCCTGTTCCCTGAAGACCCACCAGCATAACAACCGAAGGTTTTGTGCCAGATTGGCTCAACTCTTTATAATCAGATCCCAGCAGTACTTCCAGTTCACTTTTTACAATCTTTATCACCTGTTGATGAGGTGTTAAACTATCCTGCACCTCTTTTCCAAGAGATTTCTCTCTGATATTTTCAATAAATTTTTTAACGACTTTGAAATTAACATCGGCTTCCAGAAGGGACAGTTTTATTTCTCTTAAGGCCTCTTTGATATTTTCCTCTGTGATTTTGGCTTCACCTTTCAGATATCTAAAGACTTTGGTGAATTTTTCACTTAAATTATCTAACATGTTTCCCGGTCACAAATTTTAACATAGAATTGATTTTTTTAAAATGGTGAGAAATGGGGGTTAATTATCTCCTTTGACCCTGGGACCATAGGTAAAAATTCCATTCGAAAAAATAATATCATTTTCAAAATCCAGAAGGCTTCTGACATCATAAATTCCGTTTTGATTCCAGTTCACAGTACCATCACCATATCTTCCGCTTGAACCGATTGAGTAGCAGTTACCATCGTCACCCGTGCCATGGGTATAGGCAAATAAAACCCCCCACCCATCTCTGAAAGGAATTTTTTTT
>DAOWKX010000056.1 GCA_030639705.1 Candidatus Aminicenantota bacterium | reverse complement strand
TGTTTTGGGAAAAAAAATATTTTTTTCTTGCTTTTTATATTTTTATATATTATATTATATATGGGAATAAATGGGAATAAATGGGATGATTCAGCGATTTAGAGGCAGTTATGAGGTAAAAATCGATGATCGGGGTCGGATTAAGATCCCGGTGAAATTTATTCATGTTTTTGATTCCAGCTTCGAAAGAGAGATTTATATCACCTCATTAAATGGAGATCATGTGATATTGTATCCCATTAAAATCTGGGGGGAAATGGAACTGAAGATAGAAAATGTCGGTGTTTGGAATCCAGATATTGATGATTTTATGTCTCGTTTAAGTTATTGGGGAACAGAATCTGAAATCGATTTAAAAGGGCGTGTGCTAATTCCCCCGGAGTTAAGAAGAGAAAGCCAGTTGGATGGTTCCATTCGAATCCTTGGTAAGGCCAATCATCTGGTGATCTGGAATGATGATCTATTTAAAGCCAGAGAGCTGGGTGATACCTTTGGAAAAGAAAAATTGCATGAAGTCTCAAAAATTTTAAATGCGGTTCCTTCATTATCCAGTGATGAATAGAGAAGTAATCACTGTTTTTGCCGATACAGACAAACAGTTATTCATAGATTGTACAATTGGTTTAGGAGGGCATTCGTATTACATGTTGAAGAATTTTAAGCAGGCAAGCCTTATTGCTATTGATGTTGATAATGAAAGTATGGCTCAGGCGAAGAATAACTTAAAAAAATTTCAGGGGAGAGTGACCTTTTATTGCTTAAATTTCATTGATATTTTCGAAAAGATTGATTTAACCGGACTTCCGGTATCAGGAGTTTTAGTGGATCCGGGTATTTCAATGTACCAGTTGAGAGAGCAAGGCAGAGGATTTTCCCATAGTCTGAATTCCAAACTGGATATGCGGAAAGACAAGTCCATAAAAATAAATGCCACAGATGTGCTGAATTCTTTTACAGAAGCTCAATTGATTGAAATTTTTGAAAAGTATGGTGAATTAGAGAAGCCAAAGGAGTTAGCAAAAAAAGTGATTGAGCGAAGACTATTTGGGTCTTTGGATACTTCATTTAAATTAAAAAAGATCGTGGAACAGGTGTATGGTAAAAAAATAAGAAAAGGTAAAGTTCATCCGGCAGCCAAAGTTTTTCAGGCTTTGAGGATTTTTGTAAATAAAGAGTTGGAAGGGATTGATGTATTTCTCCAAAAAATACCGCAATATTTGCAGGCTGGAGCAAAAATTATATATCTGAGTTATCATTCCATTGAAGACAGAATTGTAAAGAATACCTTAAAATTCCTACAGGAGAGTCAAAAAATAAATATTATCAAACCGTTCCCCATGTTTCCCAGTAGGGATGAGATTCTCGAAAATCCGGCATCACATTCTGCAAGATTAAGGGCAGCCGAGGTCATATGAAAACAAAGAAAAAGCAATCGATAAGCGGCATTTTTGTTCTGATTGCTTTTTTTGTCTTCATTTTGCTGTTTACCTATTCGAGCTTAAATCTAAAAAATATCGACTATGGGTACAAAATGCAGAAACTGTTGCAAGCACAGAAAAAATTAAAAGAGGAAATTGATAAATTAAGGGCTAAAAAAGCAACGCTTTTAAACCTGGAAAGAGTGGAGAAAGTGGTTATGAAAGAATTAGGATATCGATATCCGGAAGCAGAACAATTTATTAAAATATTTGAAATCGGCAAATGAAAATTAACAGAAATGAACGAAACCGGGCATTTATTGTTTTTATGATGTTCGTTGGCTGGATTTTAATTATCGGTGTTACCTTGATTAAAACCCAGGTTTTTCATTTTACTAAATATCTGGCCCGGATCAAAGCCCAGAGCCATCGCATACTATCCCTTAATCCCAAACGAGGGACAATTTATGATTGCCAAGGTGAAGTGCTGGCAATTTCAGTAAAAGCAAAATCTGCTTTTTTAAATAATAAGAACCGGTATGAATCCGAAAGAATATTTAGTCGAATCAACAAGGTCATTTCTATCAATAATGAAAAAAGAAGAAATATAGAAAAAAGAATCAAGCGGGGAGATAACTTCATCTGGTTAAAGAGGAAACTAGGGGACAAAGAATATGACATTCTGAACAAAATACAAAGCACATCCCGCCAAAGATCCATAATTGGATTTATTGATGAATATAAACGAATTTATCCCCAGAAAGAGACTGCTGCCCATATTCTGGGCGGAGTCGGTATAGATGAGCAGGGTTTGTATGGGATTGAATTTGCCCTTGATAAGGGGTTAAAAGGAAAAGGGGGGGAGGTTGAGGTCCTGGTAGATGCACGGCGCAAGGTGTTCAATTATCAGTATTTAGATCAACCGGTCTCTGGAAGAGATGTTTACCTCACGATTGATTCAACCGTACAATTTTTTATTGAAAAAGAGCTGAAGAAGGTCATAAAAAAATTCAAGGCAAAAGGTGGAAGTGTGATTGTGATGAACTCCCGTGATGGTTCATTAATCGCCATGGCCAGTTATCCAACCTATAATCCGGACCGCCTGAGATACACTTCCGGCAGGGTTTTAAAAAATTATGCTATTTCTTTTTTATATGATCCGGGTTCAACATTTAAAATTATATTAGCTTCTTCTGCCCTGGAAAACAGTATTTGTTATCCCCAGCAAATTTTTGATTGCTATAATGGTAGTTATCGCATCCACAACCGACAAATTTCTGATGTGCATTCTTTTAATAAACTGACTTTTGAGGATATCATCATCAAATCAAGCAACATCGGTGCGGTCAGAGTTGGACTTAGGGTGGGTAAGGTAAAGTATTTCAAGACCATCAATGATTTTGGTTTTGGGAGTAAAACAGGTATTGGATTATCTGCTGAAGAAAGTGGAATTCTGAATCCTTTGGACAAATGGACTCTGACATCCATTGCTTCTCTTTCTTTTGGATATGAGATCAGTGTTACCCCCATTCAGATGTTGAGGGCCTTTAATGTTATTGCCACCGGAGGCCATTTGTTTACTCCCCGGTTATTGATGAAAGTCGGCCAGCAGCTTCAAAGGAGTAGGGAAAATGGAAAGATACTCTCCACATCAACCTGCCAAAAAATGTTATCTATTATGATCAAAGTGGTCAACCAGGGTACCGGAAAAAAGGCCATGATAGAAGGACTCACCATAGCCGGGAAAACCGGAACCGCTCAAAAAATCAAAAGGGGAAAATATGAAAAAATTTACGTTTCTTCTTTTGGCGGTTTTTTTCCTGCTCAGAATCCGGTTCTCACGATGTATGTGGTGATCGATGAACCAAAGGGGAAAATATATGGGGGTGATGTGGCCGCCCCTCTGTTTAAATTGATTGCCCAGAGATTGATGATATATATGGGCATCTTTCCTGAAATTGATGGAAAAAATGAAATAAGAATATGAAAATTTTAAAAGATTTATTAAGAACAGTTGATTTACTCCATATATGGGGTGAAGTGAACACCTCGATTTCAGGGATTTGCTATGATTCAAGGAAAATTAAAAAAAACAGCCTTTTTGTAGCCATATCCGGATTTAAGTCAAAGGGTATTGATTATTTACCGGAGGCTATAAAGAAAGGAGCCAGGGCTGTTATTTCAGAACTGCCTTTCAACAATAAATTTAAAGATATCACCTGGATTCAGGTTCGTAATATCCGGGAAGCACTCAGCCAAATATCTGCTGATTTTTTTAACAATCCCTCAAAAGATCTATATGTGATTGGGGTGACCGGTACCAATGGAAAAACAACAGTGGTTTCCCTCATTGACTGGATTTTAAATCAAGAAGAGGACACCGCTAAGATGGGAACACTGGGAATGGAGCACCGTCCGGACTCGAAAATGCCGGGTTTTTTTGAAAAAACCAGTTTAACAACGCCCGAGGCTCCTGATATTTTTAATTTTTTTGACCGGTTGGGCCAGGCGGCCTGTAAAAATGTCGTGATGGAAGTTTCCTCAGTTGGACTTAAAATGAATAGAGTGAGAGACATATATTTTTCACAAGGATTATTTACCACATTTTCCGGGGATCATCTGGATTTTCATAAAACCATGTTGGATTATTTTGAGTCAAAACTGATGCTTTTTAAAAAGTTAAGTTCAGACGGTTGGGCCATTTTAAATAGCGACGAACAGTATTCCTATTCAAAAATCATTGAACATTTGAATTGCAAATATCTAACTTATGGTTTTTCTCACCATGCAGATATCAGGCCGAAAATCCACTCGTTTTCTTTGGATGGAATTCAAGCAACTGTGATGACTCCCAAGGGAAATATTGAGGTCCGGAGTCATTTGATCGGTAGGGTTAACCTACTGAATATATTGGCAGCTATCAGTTCAGCGCTCATAAAAAATATACCCCTTGAAAAAATTTCCCGGGCCATCCGGCTTTTTAAACCGGTAAAAGGCAGACTGGATTTTACCTATAAAAATGATTTTTCGGTGTTGATTGATTATGCCCATACCGATCAGGCCCTGAAATCCCTTCTGCAGTCTTTGAAAGAAATTGTACAGGGACGAATTATTCTTGTGTTTGGAGCCGGGGGATCCAGGGATAAATCCAAAAGACCCCGAATGGGGCAGGTCACCTCAAAATATGCGGATTTTATAGTGGTTACCAGCGATAACCCCAGAGATGAAAAACCGGAACACATCATTGGTGATATTATTGATGGATTTGAGTCATCCTTCAGAGATTATGAAGTTGAGATAAACAGGGAGAAGGCCATCCAGAAAGCGTTAAATTTGGTTGAAAAAGATGACCTTCTGGTCATTGCGGGAAAAGGACATGAAGATTATCAGATTTTTAAAGATAGAGTGATCCATTTTGATGATTATGAAGTTGTCAGAAAAATTCTCAAGGAAAAAAAATCAAAGCAAATTCCGGATTATCCCAAAAAAACATTTCCCCGAGACTCCAGTGGGGGGTTCCATGCCTGAACTTACATTTGAGGAAATTCTTAAGGTGACTGGGGGTCAGGTTTCCCATAAGAGGCAAAACATGAAATTGTCTCATTTTCATTTTGACACACGTTTGATGAAAGCAGATCACAGTCTATTCTTTGACCTGAAAACCGATCACAATAACGGCCACAGATATATTAAACCTATTGAAAATAAAAAATATTCTTCTGCTGTGGCTGCCAGAAGCTTCAATGAGCCCATCGATTCGTTTCCCTTCATCAGGGTGAATGATCCACTTAAAGCAGCCCATAAGCTGGCCTCCTATGTCAGGAATAACTGGAGGGGAATTAAGTATATCGGCGTAACCGGAAGTGCTGGGAAAACCACAACCAAAGAGTTTCTTTATCATATTCTTTCTGCAAAATATTCTGTTTTTCGCTCTATCGAAAACTGGAATAATTGGATTGGGCTTCCCTTTTCTCTTTTGGCCATGAAAGGGAATGAACAAGTGGCGGTATTTGAACTGGCTATGAGCTATCCGGGAATCGGTGAGATTGATTGCCTGGCTGAGATTTTAAAACCTGATGTGGCTGTCATTTTGAACGTTTTTCCAGTTCATCTTGAATTTCTGAAGAATGTGGATAATGTTGCCAAGGGAAAATCCGAGATACTGAATTATTTGAATTCAGACAGCACCGCTTTCATTACCGGAGATTCTGATGCCATTCTGAAACAGACAGAAGAAAAACCCGGAAGAAGAATTTATTTTGGATATTCTTCCCGGTCCAGCCAAATTCTTTTGAAGGATGTGAAAAGAGAAGGAAATATCACCCGGTTGATCATTGATTTTTATGGAATTAAAACCGAGTTTACCACGAATATTATCAACAGAACACAAATAGAAAATCTATTTTCCGCAGTCATTGTTGCTCAATCCATGGGAATGAAAAATTTTGAAATTCAGGAGGCTCTAACTGGCATTCAACCGTTATCCGGCCGGGGTAAGATCAGTCATTATAAAAATTTTACCATCATCGACGAAACCTATAATTCAAACCCGGAAGCATTAGCCAAAACCTTGAAATGGGTGAATGAAGAGTTCAGAAGTAATAAAATTGCTGTGGTCGGCGACATGCTGGAACTAGGAGAAAGGGAGGTAGATTTTCATCTGGAAGCTGGAAAATATTTTGCCACTTTAAATTTTGATTTTTTAATCACAGTTGGAGTGAAATCGGTGAAAATTGCTGAGGGAGCCGAACTGGCTGGATTTAATCCAGACAAGATTAAAGTATTTGAAGGAGCAGAGGAGGCAGGCCAGTTTTTAAAGCAAATCGTCCCTCCGAAGGGAGTCATTATACTGAAGGCGTCACGGAGAATCAGGCTTGAAAAGGCATTGGAGGAGTTTTGTCATGAATAAGCTGAATTCCACAGGATTCCAGAAATTTTTTCAGAATCACCGTAATATTGGAGTGGCTGGTTTCGGACTGACCGGAAGA
>DAOWKX010000226.1 GCA_030639705.1 Candidatus Aminicenantota bacterium | reverse complement strand
GGAACCGATATGGATTTCGCCCTGCTCCATACCAAAGAAAAAACCGAAGAAGCAAGAAGAGATCTTCCCGATGATTGTCCGGCCCCTGTCATCCTGGAATGGGATCCGTCTGCATCCCCTATTATCATCGCCATCATGAAAAGTGAGGAAAGAAATCTTAAAAGCATCAAAGACACAGCAGAATTTATCATTAAACCTCGCCTGGAGCAATTGGAAGGTATTTCAAGAGTTGAGATCAGAGGCGGAGATGAAGAGGAAATCTCAGTGGAGATCAATCCGGAAAAAATAAAAAATATTAATATAACCCTGAACGATGTCATTACCGCGATCCAAAACAACAACATCTTTCAAAGCGGCGGAACCATCAAAAAAGACAAATTCCGCTATACATTGAAAATCGAGGGAGAAATCACCACCCCGGATGAGATTGAAAATATCGTGGTGAAAGAATTGCAGGGGAGAAATATCCTGGTTAAAGATATCGGAAAAGCATTCTTCAAGAACAAGATCAAACAGGGGGATATTCGTTTTAATATTGATACCTCGATCGCTTTACTCATCTATCGGGAATCTGCCGGTAATACCGTACAGGCCACTGAAGACACCAGAAAGGCATTCACCGAGCTTTCCAAAGAATTCAAGGACCTTGATTTTTTTATTATTTCAATGGAAGCTGAACTCATCATCTCTTCCATCAATTCACTCACCCTGTCTCTTCTGATCGGTGGATTTTTTGCTTTTTTCATTTTACTGTTATTCTTACAGAACTTTCAGGGCCCCATTTATGGAGCGGTTGCCATTATCATTTCCGTGGTCTCCACTTTTGTGTTGATGTTTCTGGTAAAAGTCAACGTAAATATCATGTCACTGGGCGGACTGGTTCTCGGAGTTGGAATGTTTGTGGATAATTCTATCATCGTAATCGAATCCATCTTCAGACACCGCAGCAAAGAGAATCTGATAAATTCGGTTATCAACGGTACCAAAGAAGTCAGCGGCGCCATTGCTGCCTCAACCCTGACCACAATTTCCATTTTTCTGCCGGTCATATACCTTTATGGAATCACCGGAAAACTATTCAGTGATCAGGCCCTGACCGCTTCTTTCTCCCTTATTTCATCACTCATCGTGGCGGTCACACTCCTTCCCGCACTTGCCGGATTTCGATCCATATTTAAAACCGAATTCTTTGATGACCTGGATGGCTGGAAGAAGGGAAAATGGTATTCCTATCCCTTTAAAGGAATTCATTACATTTTAATGGTTCCTTTAAAAGTCGCCGGATACATCATCTATTTTATTCTGGGTGGAATCTTAATGATTCTGATCTATTTCTTTAAATTCTTATCAAAATTTTTTAACTTCATCCTAAAACCCATTTTTTCCGGTTTCAATAAACTATATGAGAGCTTTGACACCTATTATCATAAAATATTGGAAAAAATATTAGACAAAAAAATCATTGCCTTATTTTTAAGCCTCTCTATCGTGGTATTGATCTTTGCCAGCTTTTTCCTTTTAAAAAAGGAATTGTTGCCGGCACCGGATAGCCTAAAATTCGAAGTTAAAGCCAATACCATTCCATCCTATGGATTCGAAGAAACCAATCGGATTGCCCTTCGCATTGAAAAAAAATTAAAAAATCCGGAGGGAGTTGACTTTATTTTTACCGAAGCCGGGGCCGTTTCAAAATTTGCAGCCAGGAGCGAGGACTTCTCCGTTAACAGTATCCATTTTATTGTGAAATGCACATCTGCGAATATCCGGCCTGACATCATGGAAAAAACCCGCAAAATCATGAATAATGAAAAAAATGACCTGTTGAATTTTTCTGTATTCCTGGAGAAAAATACCCTCTCTCAATACCTTTCAGTGGGTGAAGAAAACTTTCAGATCAAGGTCTTTTATGAAAATATAGAATACGGTAAACAGGCAGTAACCATGATACTGAATCAGATAAAAGATATAGATGAACTGGTTGATCTGAAAGCCAATACAGCCGAAGGTAAACCCCTGTTTGTCATATCCTTCAAACAGGATTTGTTGAATAAACTGAATATCACCAAACAACAGGTGGCCAGTTTTGTTAACCAGGCCGTTCGTGGAGATAATGCGGGTGTTTTAAGAAAAATTCAGAAAAATTATGATATTGTTGTGCGGGTCCCGGTCAAAGGAATCATTTCCATGAACCGTTTGCTCCGGTTACCCATTTCCATTAATGGTAAATCCTACTTTCTAAGGGACCTGATTGAATTTAAAGAACTGCCTTCAATTAAAGAAATAAACAGAGAATCACAGGAGAGGTTCTTTCAGATTTCTGCAGATGTTAGTGCCAGGAAACTGGATAAAATAATAAATTTAACCGAAAAAAAACTGGAAAATATCGAATTGCCTGTGAATACCCGGTATGCATTTTCCGGAGAAGAAGAGGAACGCAGAAAAGCCTTCGATTCCCTCAACCAGGCCATTGTGCTGGCCATCATCCTGGTATATATGGTCATGGCAGCAAAATTTGAAAATGTATTCCAACCCCTCATAATCATGCTTACTGTTCCCATGGGAATCATCGGTGCTTTCGTGTTTTTATTGCTTTCCGGAAATTCATTAAACATCATTTCCGGCATCGGAATAATGGTATTAATCGGTATCGGTGTGAATGATGCCATTGTAAAGGTTGAGTATTCCAACCAGTTAAGAAATAAAGGAAAGGGCATCAGGGATGCCGTAATGATTGCATCACGAGTAAGGCTGAGGCCCATTTTAATGACCACCTTTACCACCATATTTGGATTAATTCCCATGGCATTGATGTCTCAAACTGGATCTGAACTTCAGCGCCCGCTGGCAATCGTGGTGATCGGCGGGCTGTTTTTTTCCACATTCTTAACCCTGATCCTTATTCCGGTCGGTTATGAGATTCTGGAAAACATAAAGGAAAAACGAAAAGCCAGACGCAGAATAGCAGGAAAAGATTCAAAATGACTAAAATTATAGAAAGACCGGTTTTAGCTATCATATTTTTCACCATTGTGATTCTTCTGGGAATTTTTTCTTTGAAGAACACACCGGTTGAATTGGTTCCTGAAGAAGACCTTCCTACCCTCGAGGTGATTTACAACTGGTGGGGAGCCTCACCGGATAATATCCTGAAAAAGATATTAATCCCGGCAGAAGAAGAAATCATGCAGATCAAGGGAGTTGAAAAACTCAAAAGTCGTTCCACCCAGAACCGGGGAACCATTAAAGTTGAATTTACCCGGGATACAAAAATGAATTTTGCCGAGGTCATTCTCCGGGAACGGTTGAATCGATTACAGAAAGATCTCCCGGCCCAGGTCGAAAAACCGGAAATTCAGAAAAATATCCCGGAAGAATTTAAAAAAGAACCTTTCTTCAAGATCGGAGTCTACGGAAAACATTCCATTTATGCATTGAGACGCATTGCCGATAAGGAGATATATCCCTATTTGAATTCTGTATCCGGAATTGAATCGGTGATGATCTGGGGAGGGGTTGAACCGCAGATTAAGATTCAAACAAACCTGGATAAACTGAAGAGATTCGGAATTTCTTTGTTTGAAATTCAACAAATAATAAACCAGTATTTTTTCACCATTCAGTCGGCTACCCTAAAAAAAAGGTCATCGGAAATCACCCTTTCATTATCTGAATCACCAACCAGAATTCAGGACTTTCAAAATATTGTCATTAAGAATTTTGGCGCCAAACAAATGCGATTAAAAGAAATTGCCGATATATATCTTGGATATGAAGAACTCCGCTATGAAATGAGACACATGGGAATGCCGGTGATCGGGTTTATTATCTACAAAGAACCCAATTATAGCTCACTGAAGTTATCAAAAAAAATCCGCCAAAAACTCCAGTTCATCACCAATAAACTCAATGGAAAAGTAGAGTTTATTATCCAGCATGATGAAAACAAGGAATTGGAAGACCGGCTCATTCGATTATTAAAAATTGCCTTCCTGATATTAATCATTATTTTTATTATTCTCATCATCATCATCAGAGATATCAAGGCAACTTTTCTCATTTTTTCATCGGTATTCTTTTCGGTGTTTACCACTTTTACCATGATATATTTGTTTAAGATTCCCCTTAACCTCCTGACCCTATCCGGTCTGGCCCTGGGATTCGGACTTTTTGTGGACAATGCAGTTGTGGTTTTTGACAGTATCTTAAGACACCGGGAAAAGGGTTTAGCTAAAAAAGAAGCGGCTGTTCAGGGAGCCAGAGCCGTGATTCTTCCGGTTCTCTCTTCGACATTAACTACCATCATCGTTTTCTTCTCCTTCGCCCTCTTTCAGGGTCGCTTAAAACTATATTACCTCCCTCTGGCCTATGTCATTACCGTAGCCTTGATTTCCTCCATTGTGGTTTCATTTATTCTTATTCCCTCTCTCGGTTCCCGAATAAATTTGAAAGTAAAGAACAGTAAAAAGCTGTTTTTCAGAAAAGGAAAATTCTTTCCCTTTATTTTAAGATATCCACTGCTGGTGATCCTCCCGGTGATCTGTCTGCTTTTCTTATCTTACTCCGTTTTTAAAAAAGAGGTCTCTTTCGGACGCTTTTTTTCCTGGTATTCCAAAGAAAAAATTGAAGTCAACCTCCGCTTTCCTTCCGGCGCCGAATTTGAGGATGTCAAAAAAACCATTACCAAGTTTGAGGATCTGGCCCTGGCAAAGCCCTATGAAAAAGAAATCACCACCCAGATATACAGCGGCTATTACCGGGGCGCCCATATGGTAATTACATTTCCCGAAGAGATCGAATTCTCGGCTTTTCCCCTGCAATTGAAACAGGAACTGGTCGGGTTGGCCACTAACCTGGCTGGGATCGGTGTGTATGTGGGCGGGTTCGATCCCGAGCCCTACTACTACAATCCCGATACCGGATCCTTCCTGCCCTACAACATACAGGTTAAGGGATACCATTTTGAAAAATTGATTGATTTTTCAAAAAATATTAAAAGGAGTATGTTAAACCACCGGCGGATAAAAGATGTGGATATCCAGACAGATATGGATTTCTGGTGGGGGGGGAAAGAAAAATACTTTGCCTTTAAATTGAACCGGGAGAAATTGAGAGCCTACAGAATGTCACCCAGGTATCTTTTTTATCTTATCACTTCGGTTTTGATGGAACGTAGGGGAACCCAGAAATTAAAATTTAATGACAGAGAACTATCAGTGGAAATAAAATCAATGGACGTGAAAGATCTGGAACTGGATGATATTCTGACCATGAATCTGGAAAACCAGTCAGGAATCCCCTTTCGTATCAAGGATGTGGTGGATATTGAACTATCCACCCAGAAGGGAGGTATTACCCGGGAAGACCAGGAATATGTATCCATGTTGAGATGGGATTACCTGGGATCTTCAAGAGCCGGAGACCGTTACCATAAGACTCTGTTTAAAAACCTGAAAGTACCGGTTGGATTTAAAAAAAGCCTGGAGGAGAGGAAATTTCGAATCACCGAAGAAGAGGTCAGCCAGTTATGGAGTGCCATCCTGCTATCCGCCATCATGATATATCTCCTTCTTGGCATACTCTATGAGAATTTCTTTCAACCCCTTCTCATCATGATATCCATTCCCCTGGCTCTCATCGGTGTGTTTTATGCCTTTGTTATCATGGACTATACCTTTGATTCTACCGCTTATATCGGGTGTATATTGCTGGGAGGTATTGTGGTGAACAATGCCATTTTATTGATTGACAATATAAACCGGCATTTGAAGAATACCAAAAATATCATCGAAGCTATCACAGTTGGCGCCAAAGAGCGAATCAGGCCTATATTTATGACCTCTGCCACTACGGTACTGG
>DAOWKX010000052.1 GCA_030639705.1 Candidatus Aminicenantota bacterium | reverse complement strand
GTTCCTTCTAATTCGGTTGTGCCGAAGTTGACTAAAACATCCCATATAGCACCAATTCCCCAAAAGAATGGGAATATTATCAGCAGATTATTAGTAATACGATAAACCGAGGCATACATAATACCAACAAAAATAAGTTTTCCGAATTCCGGTTGAAATCCTGCATGGTGAAAACTATAAAATAACGATGTCAAAATAATACCTGGAATAATCCCAAAAGATTCATCAAAAATCCTTCTAAGAAAGCCATAGATAAAAGTCATTTCAAAAACACCTGCCACAAAAATATAAAAAGCCGGTATAAAAACTCCTGGCTTAAGCAGTATATCTCCTCCCTTGTCACCGGATTCAGTCACAAACTGCATAAACAAAAGCCCCATGAAGATCAACCCTAAAACTAAACTTGATTTCCACCTGTTTTTTGTCAATCCAAATATGTCTAATCCTTGCTTTCTCTTTATCAGTATATATTGTAGTGGGATGTAAAAACCTAGAATGACTTTTATTAAAACATCGAGGATTACAAAAAAAGCGACTTCATTGAAACCTGTATCTGCCAGAAAGAATCTTAGAAAAAAACTGAGTCCGACAACAGTTAATCCCAACAAAAAAGCGACTTTTGTGTCTTTGGTAATCTCAAATTTAAATGTGAATATTCTCCTTAGGGTCTTCATCTTATTAATTCCCAATAGGAAAATTGTAACGGCGAATAACTACTGCATAGATCATTTCAAATTAATTTTCTCTATAGTAATAATATCACGGAATGATAGTTTTTCTCCTTTCCTTTAACATTGCTGCAACGTCACATCTAAATTTATCATCTGTCTGATGAGGCTCATGTGTACCTAATATGAGATTTATCTCTGGAAAATTATCTTTTATAACCTTAATATACTTTTTTACAAATGGACATAATACTAACATGCAATAACTCAAATGGACATGGTTCGCACCATAATGAATAAGAGTTTCAATTTTAGGAAGTATAGTTGCCGCTCCTTTAATAGTTGGACATCCATTACATGAGATAATACCAACCAGTTCAATATCTTGATTATTGTATTCTTTGAAAGCGCCTTTTCTTTCATACATGTCTTTCAAACAGGCTCCAACAGGACAATCTAAAATCCTGGTTGTGTTTGAACAGGTTAATATCCCTAATTTTATCTTTTCCATATATTCACCATCCAAATTCTTTTTTTCAATCGTTTATATTTCTTGTTTGCACTGACGTTCAGCACGCCTAACATTCGAAATCACCTGCCCGACAAAGCCGCTTGCGGAGGAGGATGGTCAAGTGGATTGAGTTGTTAGGTATTTTTAAAATAAATTAATGAAAAATGTTTATCATATTCTACTATAATTATAAGTCTATAAATTCACACAATATATTTCTTCGATTTTGTGTAAGTTAGAATACCGATTAGTAATAGACTTAATAAAAGCACCGGTTCAATTAATTCTTTATAGCTTGGACAAATATAAATCCCCAGAGCCCCGGCGCAGAAAATAAGACCCAAGATGAGCACATTTCCTCCGACAAGAGCTGCAAAGCCCTTCTTATCTTTAATTTTATCCTCATTTTTGTATACTCCGGCTACTAATTGGATTTTATTTTTAAATTTGATTAGATAGCCAAGAATTAAAAGTATACATCCAAGTGTTCCTAAAACCATAGGAATAATTTGAGTTTTGCCCATAATCCATCTCCTTTTATCTTAAAAATTATTTTTACCTAACTATTAATAAACATCAGTATATATTTTATCATCTGGGCTTCCGCCATTGCCGCAATTTTCGGTTTCAGCGATACTTCTGCGATGTTTTCCATCTAAAAGGAATAAATATTCCTTAAGGCTTCTAAAAATAATTTAATAACATACAATAAAATATTTTTCAATTTTATCAGATTAAAGAACAATAAGCGGATATCCAGCTAAGATAATTTACAATTCTATTGAATTGTGGTATTTTATAGGATAATTTTTAATCTTTTTTTGGTTAAACATAAAAAAAAAGCGGGTTAATCAAAACACTTATGGATGTATATCTGGAAAAACTTGAACTACATGGTTTTAAATCCTTTCCGGAAAAAACCGTTTTAAAATTTCACAAAGGTATTACAGCCGTAGTCGGGCCCAACGGATGTGGGAAAAGCAATATCGTTGACGCCATTCTTTGGGTCTTAGGAGAACAGCGTATAAAAAATCTCAGAGGAGAGAATAACGAGGATCTTATTTTTAACGGCAGTGTCTCCAAAAAACCCCTGGGAATGACAGAAGTAGGATCTTATTTCATGAATCAAGGTGAACAAGTCTACATTTCCCGCAGATTTTTCAGATCCGGAGAAAGCAAATATATTTTAAATGAAAAGTATTGCCGCAACAAAGATATTCAGGATGCATTGTTTAATATGCAAATGGGAGATAAAAAATACTTTATTTTCGAACAGGGTAGCATTGATCGCCTGATCTCATTGAAACCCAGTGAAAAAAGACTGTTAATCGAAGAGGCTGCAGGCATATCCCAGTATTTAGAGCGAAAAAGGGAAACAACCAATAAACTGATCATTGCCGAACAGAACCTGGAAAACATTGAAATACTCAGTGCAGATAAAAACAACCGCTTAAAAGAACTGAAAAATCAGGCTAATTATGTGGGCCGTTTCCGAAAATTAAAAGCCGACAGGAACAATTGCCTGAAAACCTTATTAAAGCAACAGTTTCAATCATATCAAAAAGATTTCAATCATTTCAAATCAGAAATAGAAGAGCTGATAAATCAGGAAGCGATTTTAGTCAAAGATATTTCAGCCATGGAAAAAAAAGATATTCAACTGGAAGAAAAAATGTGGCTGATTGATAAAGAGTTGAAAGAAAAGCAGCAGGATATTTTCAATACCAACCGTACAATATTGTCCCGTGACAATGAGATCGAGAAATCCCAGCAAAAAAATGAATTCGATCAACAAAAAATTATTGAAAAAAAAGAAGCCCTGAAAAATAATGAGACCGAAAGCAATACAATTATAGAAAACCACGAAAATGAGGTAATGAAAATTGCCGAAATTGAAGAGAAACTAAAAATCGAACGCTCCGGCAATCAAAAACAAATATCAGAACTGACCAGGTTAAAAGAAAGTATAGCCGTATTAAGTACCGAGGAAGCCAGCATAAAACAGGAAATATTCAATATTCAAGCAGAAAAATCACAGCTAACCAACCAGATTCTGGATATGGAAAATAAAAACGGTCGCATTCAGAATGAAATAGACAGCAAAAAAAAATTCATCGATGAATTAACCAAACAAATCAATCTCCAAGAAATTGATCAAATTCAGAATGAACTGGACAACATTAATAAAAAAATCAGGGAAAAAGAATCGAATTTTAAACAAATCCAGCAGGAAGAAATGAAAAGCAGAGAAAGGAAAGAAATACTGGAACAAGAACAGCGGAATCTGGAGAACGAAATCAACAATCTAAAAAATCAACAAATAAAATATACTGAGATAAAAAAGAACATCATAGGTTCTGAAAACGGGGCTGCCAGAATTACGGGAACAGGATTATTACAGGATACAATCGAGGTTAAAAAGGAATACCATCAGATCATCGAAACCTTTTATTTTGACGAACTGGATGCCGTACCGGTAAATCAGAAAAACGATTTAACCACCTTTAAATCAAATAAGTATATGATATCCAGAGAAAAAAAATCCATTCCCGGTGAAATCCAAAAAGAAAATGGTTTTATCGCTTTTGTGAAAGACCTGTTTTCACCGGGAGATAAAAGTCTTAACCGGTATTTAAAAAACGGAATTCTGGCTGACAATCTTCAAAATGGAATTGACATATATAAAAAGTTCGGAGTTAATGTGGTCACCCGGAACGCAGAAATAATCAATAAAGACGGAGTTTTAATAAAAAAAAGGGGAAAAGGGATTCTTAATGTAATCGATGAAATCAGGAAAATTGACAGAAAAAAAACTGAAATGACAGCCAAACTGGCCACAACCAATCAGGCACTCAAATTGGCAAAAGATGAGCGGGAGAATTTACCTGAAAAAGTGGAAAAAGAAAAAACAGAACTCGCGTCTCTAAAAGAAAAAGAACTTCTTCTTAACGCCACGCTGAAAGAGTTGAGAAAGAATAAGGACACCTATCTTCAAAGAATTAATATTAATGAATCCGAAGTGGAACTGCTCCTGATAGAAATAGAAAAAAACCGGCCTGAATGGAAAAAGCATAAACAAAATGAGCAGAAACTGGAAAACAAATATAGAGAACTGGTGAAAAAACAGTCCGCAATCCAGGATCAGGTCCATCAACTGGAAGAAAAAATCAATCAAACCGAGAAAAATTCACTTCAACAGGAAAATTCGATCAATTTATTAGAGGAAAAATTATTATCCCACAAAAATAAAAAGCAAGAACTGGAGAACCGCAAATCAAGGCTGTCCTCTTCAAACCAAGTATACCTGCAGGAAATCAAAAAATTGGAAAACAATTTATCTGAAACCACTCAAAAAATCAAGGATCTGAGACTATCCATTCAAACCCTGGAGCAGAATAAACAGGAAATGGAAAAACAAATCAAAAAGCAGGAAATGGAATTCGAAAGATTGAGCAATGATATAAAGTCCAACACCGCCCGCTTAAAACAAAAGAGAAATGCACTGGATGAGATAAAAGAACGCAAAAATAAGCTGGAAATTGACTTTTCTGCAATAAAAAAGGATCTCTTTCAGCTGAATGAACTGGCCTTTAAAGAATTAAACACTGAGCTGGATCAGATTGAAGAAGATCAAGAACTTAAGTGCATGGAAATCGCAAAATTAAAAAACGAATTCGAATCAACCAATGAAAAAATGCTTAAAATGAGAGACAGTGACCGCCTGAATTTTTCAGCCGAATCCGAATACGAAATCCTGGCCAAAGATTATAATTTTTTAGTTACTCAAAAATCAGACATAAAAAATTCCATTCAAAACCTGAATGATGCCATCAAAAAAATCGACCAAGAATCACAATCATCGTTTTTAGAGGCCTTTAATGAAATCAAAAAAAATTATCGAAAAAATTTCCAGATTCTTTTTGAAGGAGGCGAGGCAGAGCTCCGGCTCAGTGATGAAACAAATATTACTGAAACCGGACTGGAGATCGAGGCCCAACCGCCGGGTAAAAAACTTCAGAGCCTGAGGCTACTCTCCGGCGGAGAAAAAGCCCTGGCCTCACTGGCATTTTTATTTGCCTTATTCGAATATAAGCCATCCCCTTTTTGTGTTTTTGATGAAGTGGATGCGGCTCTGGATGAAGCCAATATAAAGAGGTTTTTAAAGTTTGTTCACAAGTTGAAGGAAAAAACCCAGTTTCTGATCATCACCCATAATTTCAAAACCATGGAAGAAGCCGATTATATCTATGGAATCACCATGAACACGCCCGGAATATCCACCATTTACTCCATGAAAATGACCGGAAAAAACCAGTTAATCCCGGAAAGATAAACCCATTCATTTTCTTTGATTTTAAAAGAAATCAACCCAATAAACGGAAAATTATAAATGGTTGAGTTATTTGAAAAATGTGATTTTGAAGGTGGTGCCCTTGGGAGTGGATTTCACCAGCTGGATATCGCCGCGTAATGAATGAATGATTTTTCTAACCAATGCCAATCCCATTCCGGTTCCATTCTCTTTGGTGGTAAACAGAGGATACCATATTTTTTCACTGATATTCGGTTCCATTCCCTTTCCATTATCCATGAAAAAAATTTCCAGGTGCGGATCATCTTTGAAAACAATATGGATCTGGCCTGCCTTTGCTTCTCTGGCATTTATGATGAGGTTTGAAAAAATTGAATTGATCAACACCGGATCGCTGTGAAAAAAAATGTCCCGCTGCTGCAGTTTTACTTTTACTTTATTTTCCCTTCCGATTTTTCGGATCATGTCTTTCAGGTTTATTTTTTCCTTTTTTTCTACCCGCACAGGTCTGGAAAAGCTTAAAAAACTCTCCATCATCCGGGATAAGAATTCTATTTCATGATTAACCTTACTCACTTTTCGCCCGAGTCCTTCTTTTCCAAATTTTCTTATTTCTGTCCCAATAGATTTTGTATAACCGTAAATTGCCCCCAGCGAGTTTCTCACCTCGTGCGTTAAAAAAGCAGTCATTTCTCCAAGCATTACAAAATTTTTATTCTTTCTCTCTATCTCCTCTCTTCTCCTTTCTTCAGTAATATCTTTAATAATGATTAACAATCCGATTTTCTCCATGGGAATGATATCCAGCCAAAACGTTTTCTCTGAAGAATCAATTTCTGAGGAAAATTTTTGTCCCTGATTAAAATCAATGCACTCAACCAGTTCCGGAAAAGGTTTTAATATATTTTCCAGGGTATTATTAATGGCATTCGCATAACTCTGAGCAAACATTTTTTCAGCATTGGCATTAAACGTATCAATCCGCCCGTGTTGATTTACAAATATAATCGCCGAATTAATGTTATCTACAATGCTCCTGTTCAATTCCTCTTTTTTTAGAACATTCTCCTGTTGTTTTTCAATCATATCCTTTAAGGCAATCTCACTATCTCTTAATTCCTCAAGATAGTTTTGTAAAGGAGAAATTCCTTTAACTTTCATTTCAGCCTTTGATTTCTTATAGAGATATCCCAGATATATACCGGATGCTAATAAGAATATCCCGATTAAAATCGAAAGAACAGAAAAGGTCTTCTTTATCTGTTTTATGTTTTCCATGAATTCTGTTTTGGCTTTTAAATCGGTTAAATTGACTTCTTCCAGCTCCTTGAAGAAAAAGTAAATATTTTGAAAAAGAAAAAGCAGTAATACCTGAACAAGAATGAGAAGAATTACCACATTTTTTTTCATAATCTGTTCTCCAAAAAGACCTTCAATTCATTTCTTTAATAAATTGATTGCAGGAACATTAAAATTGGTCTTCCCCAGAATAAGGAAATATAACCTCCCAGACTGAGAAAGGTTCCAAAGGGCAAAGCCAATTTTAAATTCTTCTTTTTTACAATAATTATAAATACACCCACAACAAGCCCAGAGATAGAAGCGAGCAATAATGCAATGACCATCTTTTTAATTCCCAGAAATGCACCCAGCAGGATCATCATCTTTACATCGCCAAATCCAAGACCCTCAATTTTTCTCACTTTCAAATAAAAAAAATAAAATCCCACAAAAATCATTGCCGAACCAAATGCCGTAATAAAAGCATCTGCGACACCAATTTCCGGATGAAAAAAAGAAAAAATCAGAAAAACACCTCCGCCACCCAGGGTGAGTTCATCAGGAAGAATCATATGCTTTAAATCAATTAATGCCAGTGCGATAAGAATGGAGATAAAAACAATTGCAAACGCAGCATATAACGGTGACACTCCGAATTGTCGATAGGAGAACCAAAAGCTAAAAGCAGTAAAGATTTCAACCAGTGGATATTGAACTGAAATCCCGGAACCGCATTTCCTGCACTTCCCTCTCAGTATTAAAAAACTGATTACCGGGATGTTATCATAAAACTTAATCTTTGTTTGACACCGGGGACAATACGAGCGAGGTGTGACAATACTTTTCTTTACAGGTAATCTGTATATGACAACATTCAGGAAACTTCCGATAATCAATCCTAAAATAATTAAAACAATTTCTTCCATTTATACATCCTTTTTGCCCTTATTTTACCAGTTTTGTTATCATATAAATATTCATCTCCAAGATAATCCTTGGGAATGCTCTCAATAAGACCGACCCGCTTTAATTCTTCTAAATGAATGGGATATCTCCCGTACCGTTCCTTATATGCATTTATCTTCGGACCCAATGCCTTCGTTTCTATCTCAAATTTAATTTGATAAAGATGGTTGAACGCTGCATCTTTTTCGACCTGGGTTTTGGCATTGGCTTGAATCTCCATCCATAACCTAAGGGCCAATTCCAGATCATCCCTGACATAAACCATGTGAGCCCTTCGCCTCTTGATTAAAGAAGGTGCCTCCGGATTCCGGCTGGCTTTCAGGTAAAATTCTTCAGCCAATTTATAATCTTTTAAATATTTATAGGCGTAATAACCAGATTCATAATCAAAAATCCATTCTTGCTTCATGTTTCGAGAACCCTTTTTCAACAATTTGATGGCCATTTTAAATTCTCTGGCTTCCAGAGCCATGATGATCGCTCCATAGTAATAGGCAGCCCGTAATTGAGGATTTAAATCGGTGATAATATTAAAAATATTCTCAATATAATCAAATCGATTTTTAATATGCAATGATGAATAAAACTGGATTGTCCATATGAACAACATATCTGCCACAAAATTTGTGTTGCCAAAAGATAATATTTTAAGTGTTTTGGAAGTGGGAAAAGAAACAAATGCGTCATGTTCGGCAAAATAATCAATATTGGAATCGTAACTGAATTGCAAAAACCCCCCCAAGGCAATTAGAATCAAAAAAGCAGCAGCCAATTTAAGGCTCATCATTTGAATTCTCTTTTATTGAAAATCAGAATAGCCAAGGTCAACATGGCCGCGATATATACCAGTGCATATAAAATTGAGGTCAATACAATCATCGGGTTTATTTTCTCATTCGACACAATTTGATCCCTTAAGTTAAATTTTTCCAAATTGGGAAGGATATAATATATAAGATAAATAATAATCCGGGTGATCGGTTCGACCAATCTGGTTTTAAATTCATTGAAGGTCCATAATACATGTCCGATTAAATACAAATTAATCGTAAAAATTGAAGAGAGAATGGGTGTTGAAAAGGAAGAAAAGACCAGCGAAATGGAAATGATGATCAATAGTTCGAAATATAATAGACAGAAGTAAACCAAAATGTTCCAGTCAATGTCTCCTGTGGATATCAAAAGAAATAGCAAAAAGACCGTGGCCATTGAAACCAATGCCACCAAAAGAGTATAGGAGAGACCTAAAAATTTCCCTAAGATAAAGTCTCGTCTGGATATGGGTTTACTCATGATATTGAGGATTGTTTTTTTATCAATTTCCTTGTAAATCAAGTTAATGCCTGTAAAAATGGCAATCAGGACACTGAAAAAATTGATGGATGCCAATCCGACATTTTTTAAAACCCTGACCTGATCACCCAGGGTTAAAAGGCTCACCAGGCGAGAGCTGAAAGCAAAAACAATTCCAAAAGCAATTAATAAATAATAGATTTTATTCCTGACTGCCTCCTTGAAGGTATTAATGGCAATCGCTCTTAATTTCATTATTTTATTTCCTTTAAAAATATGTCTTCCAGCGTCATTTTGATCGGAGTAACAGACAAGATTTTCCCTTTGTTTAAAATAACAAATTCAATGATATTATTCATGGTATTGATATCCTGACACCTGACAATATAACTTTCATCCCTGCAGACAAAGTTTATTTTATTCGCCTCAACCTTTTTTTTATCAATATTCGAAAAAATCACATCGTAGTACTGAACACTATGAGAAACCAGATCAGATAGCTTACCTTCTTTAATAATATTACCATTAAAAATGATTCCCACCTTATCTGCAATCAATTCCATATCCTGAAGAATATGTGAAGAAAAGAAAACCGTTTTTCCTGAATTTTTCAAAGCGATAACAATATCCCTCAATTCTTTACGGCCAATAGGATCCAGACCTGAAAAAGGCTCATCAAGGATAACAATATCCGGATCATTTATCAATGCCTGGGCAAACCCGATTCGTTGTAGCATTCCTTTTGAAAAATTCTTTAACTTGATATTTTCTTTCCCCTCCAAACCCACCTGTTTAATTAGTTTTTTGGAAACTTCTGATGCCTTTTTGGAGGGAATTGAAAATAGCATGGCTGAAAAATGGAGAAACTCCTTTGCGGTTAAATAATCATAAAAAAAGGGGTATTCTGGTAAGAATCCCAATATTTGTCTTATTTCAGGATTTGTAGCCGGTTTATTATTGATTAAGATTTGCCCGGAATCCGGGAATAATAATCCAAGAATACACTTTATGGTTATGGTCTTCCCGGCTCCATTGGGACCCAGAAATCCATATATTTGCCCTTTCTCAACATTAATATTTATGGCTTTTAAAATCTCGTATTTCTTGAATAGAAAATTAGACCTGAATGATTTTCTTAAATCTCTAATTTCTAATGCTTTCATCCTGACAGGTTAAAGAGTACCTTCATTTTTTATTTTTGCTTGAGTTGCAGCCAAACGTGCAATGGGGACTCTATAAGGTGAGCAGGATACATAATCCATTTCATTCCGGACACAAAATTCAATTGAACCGGGCTCACCCCCATGTTCCCCGCAAATGCCCACTTTCAAATCAGGTCTAATTTTTCTTCCCTTGTCTATCGCAATTTTAATCAATTCTCCCACACCACTTTGATCCAAAATTTGAAACGGATCCTGATGGAGTATCTTTTTTTTTAAATATTCCAGCAGAAAAGAACCTGCATCATCCCTGGAAAAACCAAAAGTCATCTGGGTTAGATCATTTGTTCCAAAAGAGAAAAATTCTGCCTTGTCTGCAATTCTATCAGCAATTAAACAGGCTCTGGGAATTTCAATCATGCTGCCGACTTTATAGTCCACTGTTTGATTCCCCTCTTTGAATATTTCTCTGGCTTTTTTGTCAATTACTTCTTTTAAAAACTCAAATTCCTTATCAATGCCGATTAAAGGAACCATGATCTCCGGAAAGACTTTTATTCCTTTCATCTTAACTGCTAAAGCGGCCCTGAAGATTGCTTCTGCCTGCATCTCTGCAATTTCCGGGTAAGAAATTGCCAATCGACAACCCCGATGGCCTAACATGGGATTAAATTCTTTTAAATTTCCCCTCTTTTTAAGCAGTTTGTTATAATCTGCGCCAATTTTTTTGGCTAACTTCTCCAAATCTTCATCGGTCTGGGGTAAGAACTCATGAAGCGGAGGATCCAAAAGTCTGATGGTTACCGGATATCCATCCATGGTTTCAAAAATGGCAATAAAATCCTTCATTTGCATGGGAAGAATCTTGTTCAATGCTTTTCTCCTTCCTTCAATATCTTCTGCAAGAATCATTTCTCTGACCACGTCTATCCGATCTTTTTCAAAAAACATATGTTCTGTTCGACATAAGCCAATACCTTCGGCCCCAAACTCCCTGGCAATGGCGCTATCTTTCGGATTATCTGCATTTGTTCGCACCTTAAGTACTCTAAATTCATCCACCCAGTTTAGAAATTTTTTGAAATCACCTGTTATTTTTGGAGTAATCAACTTAAGCTGCCCTTCAATGACTTCTCCGGTTGAACCGTTTAGGGTGAGATAATCCCC
>DAOWKX010000268.1 GCA_030639705.1 Candidatus Aminicenantota bacterium | reverse complement strand
CTTTTTTTATTCTACTTGAGAATATTTTTTATTTCAACAAACATTTTTTCTTTAATGGAGTTTATTATAATCTCGTCAAATCGGTTATTATGTCTTCAAACTCTGGATACTTTTTTATTAATTCCTTTTTTATACCTGATTCGTACTCAGAATAATCAAATCCTGGAGACATGGTTGTGCCCAGCAAGGCAAACCTTCCTCCATGAATAACCCTGCATCCCTGCCACACATTTTTAGGAATTAAAACTTGAGGCAAAAATCCCTGAGTAACATCATTTCCAATTTTAATAATCTTTCCTCCACCCCTGGGAAATAATTGTAACATTTCCACTGGATCGCCCAGGTAAAAATGGAATATCTCATCGGATTCCAGCCGATGCATTTCCGAATAGAAATCCGGAGTCAACAGATAGTAGATGGCAGTGGCCAATGAACGATTGTCTCTCCTGCCCTTTTCATTCATGATATTCTGTCTGGAACGGTAAGTCTCTGCATAGTATCCTCCCTCACGCGGATGCTTTTCCAGATTCAGGATCCGGATAATGTCATCTACTCTCATTTTTTTTACTGTTTATAAAACTGCAGAGTTGAAGGCCGAAGGCTATTTTTATTCCAGTATTTTTTAATCACCTCGATGAGTGCACTTGAGCCCACATCAGCGGTGTTATAGGGATCAGGTCCAAACCTGAAATTAAAGGCATTCACATCTTCAGACCATAGCTGCCATGACGGTTCCCATACCCAGAGTGCATAATTCATGTTATGGTCTTCAAAAAAAACCATCTGATCCTCCATGAATTGAGCTGCCCCGCACACCCATCTCATCACCCCGTATTCATTGCAGGCCACGATACGATCATGGCTTGATTTGAACTCAGAGATTAGGTCAAAGAGACCTGATAACCAGCTTTTATCCACAATATCATTCAGGCCATCCCAGTCAGCATCAAAACAACCGGGATAACAAAAAATCCCACCCGGGTCTTGGTGGGTAAATACAACCGGCGCATATTGATGGACTGTATAAAGAGTTTTGGAATCTGAAACCGGAACGACGTACGGTAACCAGTCCACTGCACTATACCCCATTCCTCCAATCAAAATAGGCATTTCTGTATCCATTTCACGGATTGCCTGAATAATCCTGGGAAAAAGCTGGTTCCAATCGTAAAGGGTATTTGAATACCGATCATAAAACTCCCCCTGATCCCAGATATCAAGCCAGACCTCATTGGAGTTAGGTTCAACCATTAAATCATAGCCCACAACATAATGATTATCTTTAAACCGGGATGCTGTTTGTCTCCACATTTTAATCCAGGCATTTTGAGCATCGCTGCTTATCCAGACCTCATCATTGTAATAACTATTATCAAACCAGTCATCATCCTCACCCCAGAAAAATGTGAATTCACTGCGACCGGGCCCGGTTCTAAAACTGATAACGGCGAACATATCTGCCTGGCCAACCATTTCAACCAAATGTTCAAGATGTTCAAATATTTCTGAATCCAGTTTATAAGGGGGATTTTCAGTATAAATACCGGGATGAGATATGTTTACATAGTTGGCTCCCATACCGGATAAGGAATTGAAATCTGCCTGGGTATAAGGAGGACCCACAGAACCGGATCCCATAAATTCATACCCATCCAGTTCTGGATATACCTTACGCTGATATATATTGGCTCCCCGAAGCATGGTGGCTTCCGACCACATCTCCCATTTGGACGATATGTCTCCCTGGGTGTTGTCATTATCAGATTCAAACAACTGACATGAACCAGAAAGAAGGAATAATAAACAGACCAGAACCAAATATAGCCTTGTTTTGAGTAAAATCATAAGACCATTTGTCCTGTCTTTATCATATAATAAAAAAATATTTATTACAAAAGTACAATTATTAAATTGCATTATCCGGATTTATTGGGTATAATTTCCACTTATTTTTTCTAACTCTTAATTATCTTCGGGACAATAATATGATATTCTTGGGTGAAATTCTGGCCCTGTGCGCTGCCATATTCTGGGCCATTGGTGTGATTCTTTTTAAAAAGAGCGGTGAAAACATGGCTCCTCTTTCACTCAATCTATTCAAAAACATAATTGCCATGATCCTCTTTATTCCCACTATTTTACTGTTCAGTGAAACATTCATCCCTAATCAGCCATTTTCATCCTGGTTATGGCTAGGATTATCCGGCATTTTAGGAATCACCCTGGCAGACACCCTTTTTTTCATCTCATTAAACAAGCTTGGGGCCGGCCTGGTCGCAGTGGTTGACACCTCTTATGCTCCTCTGCTGTTAACCATGAGTTATATATTCCTGGGAGAGCGGATGGGAGTAATGGCCTTAATCGGGGCCATTCTGATTACCTTTGCCTTGATTGTGGGCTCCATTTCCAAACTTGAACCCGGACGGACACGAAAAGATATTGTCATCGGTACGCTGATCGGTGTGACCGGAATTTTTACCATGGTGGTGAGTATTATCATTATTAAAGATGTCCTCAACCGATCCCCTCTGATCTGGGTCAGTGCGACCCGTTTATTTTTCGGTATTATCGGACTGATTCCCATCATTTTCTTGAACCGTACCAGGCGTCAGAGATTTCTGTCCAACCTGAAACAATCCCGGACCTGGAAAATCGCCGTACCGGCTTCATTTAGCGGCTCTTTTTTAGCCATGATCTGCTGGGTGGGAGGATTTAAATATACCGATGTCTCCATTGCCGGAATGTTAAACCAGTTATCCACCATTTTCATTTTTATCCTGGCAATTCTATTATTGAAAGAACCGGGAAGCTGGAAGCGGGTACTGGCAATCGTTTTAGCCTTTTCAGGAGCCTTTCTGGTATTTTTTCGATAAACCTTCCTCAATAGGCCAACCAGACTTTCAATCAAAAACGTAAACCGGCAGAGTATCGATTTGACAGATTAAACGGTTAAAGATGTCACCCAGCTGGTTGAGTTTAGCTCCGATGATGATGAGATCAACCGGATCTTTCTTTGCAGAAAATCTATTTATATCAACCAGGGGACAATTTAGAAATGTATCCACTGCCACCTGATCATCAACAAACAGTATATTTTTAATACCCGCTTCCTGATTCACATAATGAAAAATGTGCCGTGCCCTCTGACCAATTCCAAAAATAGCCACCGATTCAATATGACTTTGAAATGCCTGCTGGTTGAACCTGAGGACATCATCTCTGAATTTTAAATCAGGATAGTACAGAGGAAGCAACCGTTCAAATAAATTGGGTTTTTTTTCCGGATACACCCTGGCCGGCAGAGGATTCTCAAATCGCTCAATCATGAGCCGGGAAATTTTTTCAATCCTGAATGTTTCAACCTGCTGACGGGCTCTGTTTGATTTTTTTAGGGCATACCCATAATCATTGTATACCTGCAACATATTCTTTTTTAGATCTTCCAAATCCGGTTCTGCCCATCGGGATCCATAAAATCCCGGATACCGTATATAATCATCTCTGTCAACATCTACCAGTTTATATTGAATGAGGAAGGAATTATTATCGCTCAGAAATTCACAATGTCCCCCCCAGCCTGTAGCAATAATCGGGAGTCCCGCTTTCATAGCCTCCAGATAGGGTCGTCCGATTCCCTCCCCTCTGGAAGGCATTATGAAGCAATGAGCTGCCCTGAAAAGATGACCCAAAGCTTTTTTATCGAGAACACAATT
>DAOWKX010000045.1 GCA_030639705.1 Candidatus Aminicenantota bacterium | reverse complement strand
TATCCCTTTTCACTTTACCCAAAAACGTTTCTCGTTTTTGGGAGCGTCTCATCCCATTTTCGATATTGGCGAGAAATGGGATTCGCAAGCCGTTCAAAGGGAAGCCGACACGCCTGCTTGATCTTGATTTTGGGGAAATATCCAAATTTAGGTGGTGGATTTTGGAATGGTGACCGAACGACACCTCCTTGCATTAAAATCAATTAGTTTCAATAATACTTAAATTAAGGTAGCATTTAGAATATTATTTAAGACATTTATGGGAATTTCTGAAAAGAAACCAAATTGACAATTTTTCATTTTTATTTTATAAAGTTGATTAACATCTAAAAGAATTCTATGATTGGTGATAAATTAAATATCAAAAAAGAACATGCCGTCGCCGCTGCCCGGATCGCAGATATTGTTCTTCCCAGGATAAAAAATTCATCACAAAAGTTCATCATTTCCGTTGCCGGTGAGTCCGGAGCCGGGAAATCCGAAATCGCTTATTCCCTGGCCGAGTATCTGGAAAAAACCGGATTGAAGAGTGTCATTCTTCAACAGGATGATTATTTTGTTTACCCCCCTAAAACCAATGCCGGGATGAGGAAAGAGAATATCAACCATGTGGGTACTTCAGAAGTTCACCTGGGGCTGATCAATCAAAATATCCTGGATATATTGGCGAAGAAAAATCGGTTAAGTAAACCCCTGGTACTCTATGATGAAGATCGGATTACCACGGAAACCATACCCATGGCTGAGGTTTCGGTTGTGATAGTGGAGGGGACATATACAACCTTGTTGAAGAATGTCGATTGCCATATTTTTATTGATCGAAATTACCGGGATACCCGGAAATCTCGAAAACAGCGGGGTAGAGAGCCACAGGATGCCTATCTGGAAAAGATTCTAAAAATTGAGCATGCGATCATATCCAAACATAAGAAAAAAAGTGATATCCTGGTGAACCGGGATTACAGCGTAGAAATGAATGATTAAAGACAGCATTTCCAGAATAAAAAATATCTGCATGCTCAGTACCCATGGATATTTTGACCCCATCCCGGAACTGGGAAAGACCGATACCGGCGGTCAGGTGCTTTATGTATTGCAACTGGCCCGAGCTTTGTCCGGGTTGGGTTATCATACCGATATCTACACCCGCTGGTTCGACCGCTCCAAAAAACAAATTGATCCCCTTCCGGATTGCCCGAATGTTCGGGTGATCCGTATTCCTGCAGGTGAATGGGAATTCATCCCCAAAGAACGGATTTACCCGGCACTGGATAATCTGGCTGAAAACATGATTCGGTTCATCATTCAGCAGAAATTGTCCTATGATCTGTTCCATGGACATTATGTGGATGCCGGTATCGTGGCTCTTAAGGTTGCACGGGTAATGTCAAAATCCTGTTTTTTTACTGCCCATTCTCTGGGAGCCTGGAAAAAACAGAGGGTAGGGGGGGATGAAAAAAAGATGGATGAAATTTTTAATTTTACCCTTCGCATAAATGAAGAACTGCGAATCTTTCAGAGCGTCGATGCTCAGTCTATTACCAGCAAGGAAGAGAAGGAAAAAATAAAGGAATTGTACGGTTTTGAATCTTCCCGGATTGAGTTCATTCCTCCGGGTGTGGATATCCACCGTTTCCGGCCTCTGAAACCTGGAGAAAAAGAAGAGAAAACCGGCATTTTCTTACCGGATAACTATATTTTTGTGGTCAGTAGAATTTCCAAAGCCAAGGGCCATGATCTATTACTTCCTGCTTTTTTAAAGGTATTTAAAAAGTGTCCGGATATCCATCTGGTTATTGCCGGTGGAACCGCCAGTCCGGATGATGAAGAATCGGAAGTGATAGAAAATATGAAAAGGTTCCTCCATGATAAAGGGATCCATAACAATGTTCATCTTATAGGAGGTATTCCCCATGAGGAGCTTCCTCCCTATTTCCGTAAATGCCGGTTGTTTATCCTGTCAGCGCGGTATGAACCCTTTGGCATGACTGTACTGGAAGCCATGGCCTGCGGAGTACCGGTTGTGGTGTCTCAATTTTCCGGAATTCAGGAAAATCTGGTTGCTGAAAAGGATTGCATGAAAATCAATCCAATGGAAACTACTGCCTATGCTGAAACCATCATCAGATTGTTGAAAGATGAATCCCTTGGCCAGAAACTGGTAAAGAATGGGCTGGATAACGTGCAATCCAACTTCAGCTGGGAGGCCATTGCCAGACGGCATGTGACTTTTTATCAGCACTATATCCATAAGCGATGATAAGGAGATTAAAACGGATCAGTCAGCTCTGCTGAACCCTTATTTACTGGCCTGGAATAATCTGGTATTTTTTATATTTTTTGACTAAGGAATCAATGTTTTCGGTCAGATTATCTTCTAATATTCTGGCTGTTTCTTCCAGGAATGTGGGTAAGACAGCCTGTTCATCTTCAGAGAATGTTCCCAGCACATAGGGGGTGATATCACCGTGAGAGGGCTTGGATATGCCCATTCTCAGCCGGTTAAAATCCCGGGTTCCCAGACTGGAGGCAATCGAACGAAGCCCGTTGTGTCCGGCCAATCCTCCTCCCTTTTTATATCCCATCACCCCGAAGTTCAGTTCCAGGTCATCGTGAACTACCAGAAGATCCTGAATATCAATTTTAAAAAAACGCATGACTGCTGCAACACTCTCGCCACTGAGGTTCATAAAGGTCAGGGGGCAGAGAAGGTACAGAGTTTGGCCCTCGGTTATTCCGGAGCTGTATTTGGCCAGATCTCCTTTGAATTTATAATCCCACTGCAGTTCCGGGTAGAAAGATAGAAGTTCAATCATCTGCCAGGCGATATTGTGTCGGGATCGGGCATATTCCGGACCCGGATTTCCAAGTGCGGCGATTAACATTTTTTTCCGGTTTTCCAGCGGTTAAAGAACTATATAAAACAAAAAAGAGAGATTGTCAATTTAATCAGCGAAACAGTTTATACTACTCCCCCCTCTTATTTCTTCCGGTTATATAGATAGCTGATTCAAGCAAACATGGTATAATTAACTTTTAATATCATTATCAGAACCATGTTGAAAATCGGAAACCTTAACATCCCTTACAGAACTGTCCTGTCGCCCATGGCATCACTTACAGATATTGTTTTCAGACAATTGATGGATGAGATCGGGTATATCGGTTTTATGGTTACCGAGATGATTTCAGCCGAAGGGGTAAGGCGAAAGAATAAAAGAACCCGGGATATGCTTGAAACCGGTGATTTTAAAATACCCCAGTTTATTCAATTATTCGGCACAAGACCGGAATCGTTTTCTGATGCTGTTCAGTACATCAGAGATGAAACCCGGTTTTCAGGCATTGATATCAACATGGGTTGTCCGGTGAAGAAAATAACCAAAAGAGGAGCCGGGGCAGCGCTTTTAAAAAATCCCTCTCAGGCAGCCAAAATTATCCGGGCAATCCGTAAGAAATTCAGTCTCCCTTTAACCGTGAAAATCAGACTGACAAATGATCCAAAAGAGATCTTGGATATAATCAGGATAGTTGAGGGCGAGGGCGTGGATGCCATCTCCATACATTTCAGATTTGTATCGGACAGGTATAGTGATAATGCCCGTTGGGAGTATGCACCGACTCTTAGAGAAAAAATCAGGACCAGTTTCATTGGAAACGGAGACCTGAAAACGGCATAGGATGCAGTGGAACAATTGAAAATCGTGGATGGTGTCATGATCGGAAGGGAAGCCCTGCGAAATCCGCTGATATTTGCACAGATCCACCACCGCATCAGTCATTATTCCGGTAAAGGGAAGATGCCCGGATTTACTTATGAGGGTATAATGAAACGGTTGTTGGAACTCATCGCATTCCACTGTGAACCGGAATTTCAATTAAGGCGATTAAAAGCCTATACCCGTTTTATTGTTTTCCGCCAGAGCCATTCAAAAAGACTCCGGGAAAAGATCTACACTTCAGCTACTTTTGAAGAGGCCAGAGAGCACTTCAACCGATTTTACCGCCTGGATTCAACTTAATCACAATCATGGATAAAAAAAAAGTTGTTGTTGCCTTCAGCGGAGGCAAGGATTCAACTGCGGCGGTGTTACTCTTAAAAAAAAGGAATATGAATGTCCATACATTATTCATGAAAGTGGGTGTGTCAGATGAGAATGAAAAAGAAAAAAAGGTCAAACATCTGGCAGCTGTTCTGGAGGTGCCACTAAAAATAGTGGATGTTGGGACTCATTTCAAAAAAGAGATCATTGATTATTTTATAAAATCCTACAAACAGGGCTTGACACCCAATCCCTGTGTCCTCTGTAATCAAAAGATAAAATTTAAATTACTCTGGGAGGTTGCCTTTAATGAAGAAGGAACCGATGCCTTTGCCACCGGGCATTACGCGGATAAGATTCTATTAGAGGGAAAATATTTTTTGAAAGAACCGGTAGAAAAAGATAAATCTCAGAACTATTTTCTCTCCATGATTACCGGAGAAAGGTTGGTAAACACCATTTTCCCTTTATCCGGTTACACCGTGTCTGAGGTGCGTGAAATGGTCAGGAAATTTCCTCTGACCGGTCATCGTGAGAGCCAGGATGTATGTTTTATCGGACAGAATAATTTGATAGAGTATTTGAAAGATACAATTCCGAAGGCCTTTAGAAAAGGGGATATCATCAATACCAAAGGGGATAAAATTGGAAATCACAGGGGAGCGATTTATTTTACCATTGGCCAGCGGCGCGGCACCCGTTTTCCGTCAGACCGAAAATTGTATGTCATTGAAAAAGATGTGAAGAACAATACCATTGTATTAGGGGATGAAATGGATCTCTTTTCCAATCATATTCAGGTCAGGAATCCAGTGTTTTGGGGAGCGATCCAGAAAGGTGAGATTTATCAGGCCAAGGTACGATACCTGAGTGATTTTGTTGATCTGGAAGTGATTGATGTGTCCGGAAACCAAATCACCGGTAGGTTTACAAAACCGGTTCGGGCCATCACTCCCGGACAAATCGCTGTGTTTTATAAAAATGACATTATCATGGCAGCCGGACCTATATTTTAATGGTTGCATTGTTAGGCATTATCAGATACACTTCTGTTTTAATAAAGCATAAAAAATAAATTTGAGTTAATTTGATTGAAGGAGATAAGCATGAGATTAATCTTACTGGGTGCCCCTGGAGCCGGAAAAGGGACCATTGCCAACCTACTGATGAATGAGTTTTCCATCCCTCAGATTTCAACCGGAGATATTTTGAGAAGTGCGGTAAGGCAGGCTACAGAGATCGGTAAAAAAGCAGAAGAATACATGAAGCGAGGCGACCTGGTACCGGATACCATCATAATGGGTATTATGGAAGATCGATTGCTGCAACCGGATTGCCAAAAGGGATTTATTCTGGATGGGTTCCCCAGAACCATTCCCCAGGCAGACGAATTAAAAAAAATAATGGCCCGTTTGGATATCACTCAGGACATAGTGGTTAATCTGGATGTTCCTGAGGATGAAATCATCCGGCGTTTAACCAGCAGGAGAACCTGTTCAAACCCTGATTGTCAGGCCATTTACAACGTCATTTCCATGCCCCCTAAAAAAGAAGGGCTCTGCGATATTTGTGGCAGCCCTCTGATTCAACGGGATGACGAAACCGAAGAGGCAATCAAAAACAGGTTAGAGACCTACCTGGAAAAAACCGCACCTCTCATTGAATTTTATCGAAAAGAAGGGAATTTATTTACCGTTAAAGCCCTTCAGAGTCAGACTGTTTTCAAAGAGATCGTTAAAAAATTAAAAGAATAATGTTCAACCTGTTTAAAGAGATCAGGCCTCTGTCCGGATTGAGGTTCAGAGGTTATTCAATTGTTCGACTCTTTTCTTCTGTCCCAGAATTAAAAGGTTATCATCCGGTTGAAAGATATAATCGGCATCCGGGATTTTGGTGAGCAGCTTCTTGGATTTTTTTCTCTTTTTAATGAGTACAATATCCACATTGTATTTTTTTCTGACATCAATTTCTCTGATTTTTTTACCAACAAATGCATGAGGTATTTCAATTTCAAGAAGATACAGTCCGTCTGTGATTTCTACCAATTGCTTTTGAAGTGATGCAGATACCAGGTGGGAGACTTCACCGGCCAGATCGCGTTTCAATATTTCCTTGTTATAGGCTGAGATGACATCGATTCTCCATATGGTTCCCAGAATTTTTTGGGGATTTTTACTGGATACCACCGGGATCTCACCGATATTTTCTTTGGAAAATTCTTTCATAACATAATCAAGATGGTCATTTTCTTTAACGACCAGAAGGTTGGGAGTGGAGATATCTTGAGCCACGATAAAATCCCTCAAATGTTCATAATCCGGTGCAATAATGCTCAATTCGGTTTGAGAAATTTTTTCAGTGATCTCGCCGGAGCTGTCAGTGATATAACAGAAAGAGTGTTCGGATCGGACAAATTTTTCAATTACTTTTCCAATTTTTGTTTCCGGTAAAACGGTTTCAATACTTGGTCTCATCACATCTTTTACCTGCATTGATTTGAGTATATTGATCTCTCTTCCCTGATGGATGTTTATTCCTCTCTTCTGGAGTTTAATGGTATAAATTGATCCTTTTTGAATTTTGGATGCAAGAAAACTGCTGATGGTGGTGGCAATCATCAGGGGTAAGATTATTTTATAATCACCGGTCATTTCAAACATGATTAATATGGCCGTGATAGGTGCATGGGTGGCTGCGCCAACCACAGCACTCATGGCCACCAGAGCATAAGCTCCGGGATCGGCAGTGAATTTTGGAAATATATTATGGAGGATATTTCCAAAAAATCCTCCGGTCATCGCTCCCATAAATAGCGAAGGGGCAAATATGCCACCCGAACTTCCGGAACCCAGGGTGATAGAAGAGGCAAGGATTTTCAAAAAGACAAGTACCAGCAGCAGCCATATTCCCATTTTTCCTAAAAGTGCCTGATCCATGGCTTCATATCCCACTCCGAAAATCTGGGGAAAAAAGATTCCAATGATCCCGATAAAAAATCCACCGATGGTGGTTTTGTAAAAATCCGGAAATTTCAGAGCATCGAATTGATCTTCCAGAAAGTATAATGTTTTAACAAAAAGGATGGCTACAAAACCGGCCACCACTCCCAGAATGGCATATGGTAACAGTTCAAGCGGATGGACCAGATCGTATTCCGGTACAATAAAAGCAGGATAATTTCCGAAAAAAATTCGGGAAATCACGGTTGCGGAAACCGATGATATCACGATGGGGGTAAACTGGCTGACAGTAAAATCACCCAGCAGAATTTCCACAGAAAACATGGCTCCGGCAATCGGTGCATTAAACGCAGCTGCGATACCGGCTGCGGCTCCGCAAGCGACTAAGGTTTCCATTCGCCGCCGCGAGAGTTTGAATATCTGGCCGATGGTTGAACCGATGGAACTTCCGATTTGAACAATCGGTCCTTCTCTTCCCACCGACCCTCCCGAAGCAATGGTAATGGCGGATGCCACCACTTTGCCTAATACGACCCGCGGTCTGATGATTCCGTTTCGAAGCGATATTGCCTCCATAACTTCAGGCACGCCATGCCCCTTGGCCTCTTTGGAAAAAAAATGGATGATCAGTCCCACCACAAAAGCACCTCCAGCGGGAACCATGATTGTTCTGACCCAGGCAAGCGATTCACCCCATCCTCCCCAAAAAATGCCCTGAAAAAGATGGATCAGGAATCTTAATAGCACAGCTCCGAATCCCCCGAGCAGACCGATGATGATGGGTATGATGATCATAAAGGCATGATCAGATGTTTTTACCCGATTTAATAAATGGGACAATTTCAATATAATTCGTTTCATTTTCTAAATGGGTTGAGGTAATTTTATAATTGATTTTCAGGTTGAAGTCAAATTTTTCCGTTTTTAAATCGTCCGGGAAGTCAGTTGTTAAAAAAACAGGGCCGGGTCTCTTGAACCGTCACGATATTTTTGTTAAACTGAATCAGCCCCCAATGAAAAACACAAAATATATTACCACAAAAGAAGTTGCCCGTTTAATGGGTGTTCCCCTGGTTACAGTTTCGCGATGGGCGCATCAGGGGAAAATACCCTGTAAGTTAAATCATCATGGTTATATTTTTAATCGAAGTAAAATCATTTCCTGGGCAAAATCCCATCAATTTCATATCCAGGAAACCGAAGGAACTATTGCAGGTGAGAGAAAACAAGCAGGGGTTGGCCTGAGAGAGGCCATTGAAAGAGGGGGAGTATTCTATGATCTTGAGGGGAATGATATTTATTCGGTACTTGAAAATGCGGTTAATCTAATCGAACTCCCCGTGGATACAGATAAAGAACGCCTTTTAAATGAATTGATTAATCGGGAAGAGATTGCTTCCACCGGAATCGGAAACGGAGTTGCGATTCCCCATCCCCGAAGACCGTTTAATCTGTCGCTACAGGTACCGGTGATGCCGGTATTCTTTTTGAAAAAAAATATTGATTTTAATTCTGTGGATGGAAAGCCTGTTTTTGTGATATTTTTAATATTCAGCCCCACAACCAAGATTCACCTGGAAATCCTGGCCAGACTCAGTTTTTGTCTCCGGGATAAAAAATTCATGTCATTGATACGGGGTCAGGTTGAACAGGATTCTCTGTTAAAAACAATCTCTCATATCGAGAGTGAGTTAGAAAATACTGAAAAGCATGGGATTTGATCGATTCCGTTCCCTATTTATGAATCTGGATACCCGAATCCAGCTAATGATTATCGGGGTGATTGTGGGATTATGCAGTGGTCTTGCTGCAGTGGGGTTAAACATCGGGCTCAGAGAGTTCTCCGGGCTGCTGATGCAATTTCAGGATAAACTGATCTGGGTACTTTTCCCGGCCGGGGGACTGGTGTTAACAGTACTCATTTTAAAATATGTGTTTCGGGATTTTAAAGGACATGGTGTTCCCGAAGTCATATTCAGTGTCAGTATCAGAGCGGGTGCATTGAAATTTCGATCTTCTTTTTCAAGATTGATCGGAAGTTTAATTACCATATCCAGTGGTGGATCAGCCGGTCCGGAGGCACCGGTAATCATCAGCGGTGCTGCAATCGGATCCAATATCGCTCATTACTTTAAAGCCAATGAGATGATGAGGATTGCGGTAACCGGTTCCGGTGCTGCGGCCGCAATTGCCAGCATTTTTAATGCGCCCATTACCGGTATTATTTTTACCATGGAAGTGATTCTGGGAGAATGGTCTGCAACCATGATGTTTCCGGTTGCCATAGCCTCAGTCACGGGGACCATCGTGAGTCGTCTGTTAAACGGCAATCAAATCCCTTTTCAACACCGTATTTTTGATGTTTCAATTTACGATATCCTTGCTTCTGTCGGACTGGCGGTTGCCATTGCTCTTTTTTCACTGTTGTTTATCCAGTTATTAAAACGTGTTTCCACCATTCTGGATTCCTGGTTTAAAAATGCCCTGATTCAAGCAATGATTGGTGGATTGGTAGTGGGATGTATAACCATTTTTTTGCCTCAGGTAAGAGGTGAAGGATATGAGGTGGTTAGAGCCTTAATTGGTGAAAAATATTCCCTGGGTTTTGGAATTGTATTGCTTTTAATTTTGATGAAAATGGTGGCCACATCCTTTACCCTGGGTGCGGGTGGCGCCGGTGGTGTTTTTGCTCCATCACTGGTAATCGGTAGTCTGGGGGGGTGGTTCTATTTTCGAGGTTTGGAAGCAGTTTTTTCCCAGGTTCAATTCAGCGGGGCCAGTTTATTTTCCCTGGTGGGGATGGCAGGAATGATCAGTGGAACCATGCAAGCACCCTTGTCCGGAATTTTCCTCATTGTTGAGATAACTGGCGGGTACGATGCCATACTCCCGTTACTGCTGGTTTCCTTTCTGACCACCATGCTGGTTAAATTAATCGAAAAACATTCCATTTATCATTTCGAACTGGTAAAGAGAGGCTTGCTCCTGAGACCCCGTACCGATGGACGGATTCTGTCAGAGATCAGACCGGAAGAATTATTAGAGAAAGATTTAATACCGGTTTATCCGGAAATGGTAATGAGAGACATCATTCCCTTAATCCAGAAATCATCCCGGAATTATTTCCCTGTTGAAGACAAAAAGAGCGGTCAGTATCGGGGAATGCTGTTCTTTAATGACATTAAAACCCTTCTGTTTAATGACGATATGCTTAACTCGATTATTGTGGAAGAGGTGATGCAGGTAGATCTGGATACCGTCTCCCTCAATGATAGTGTTATTGATATTTTAAAAAAATTTGATTCTACAAATGCCTGGAGCTTACCGGTGGTAGAAAATGGGCGTTTCATAGGATTAATTTCCAAGGCCAGCCTGCTTGATCATTATCGAAAAGAATTGAAAGCTCAGACCGATATATAATCTGGTCGCAGGTTAATATTTTTTATTGCCATTCTTGATTTTACTATGAAAGTCATTTATAATGTGAAATAATAAATTTATTTTTACCCTGTGAAATGATTTTTTATCCTGTTTTTGAGTGGTTTTATAATAAAGTGTGACCTATAATAATGAATGATAATTATTGGCTTGAAGTGGTTGATACGCTTGATTATGCATTCCAGCCCATTGTAAGTTGTGAGTCCGGAGGGTGTTACGGATATGAAGCACTTTTACGAAATATTGACCGGGCTGGCTTTGATTCCATTCAGAGTTTTATGAATTCATGTTATGGTTCGAATCTATTAAACTGGATCAATTCTCTATTAATCGAGAAAGCAATCGTTAAATTTATACAATTAAAATCGTTAAAACAGGAAAAAAATCTGAAATTGTTTTTCAACCTGGACAGCCGTCTGTTGAGTGATATGGGTTCATTAATACAGACTCTGCAACACCTTTATGAAAAATATAAAATGAAGGCCCCCTTCATCTGTTTCGAAGTGACAGAATTTTTTGATGTGTTTGGGAAAAAGATTGATGAATACAGTGTTGAGAACAGGAAGCTATTTGAGATCGCCATAGATGATTTTGGAACCGGATTTTCTGACCTTAAACTTCTTTATTATTTGAAACCAGAATTTATCAAGATTGACCGTTTTTTTGTCTCTGATATTGAAAACAATTTTGAAAAAAGGATTTTTTTAATTAAGATAATAAAAATGGCTGAGGTGGTGGGGACAAAAGTAGTGGCTGAAGGGATTGAGAGTGAAATGGAATTTATCATTTGTAAACATATCGGGTGTGAACTGGCTCAGGGATTTTTTATCCACAAACCTGATATTGAAATATCCAGATTGGTTGATTTTAAAACCATTTGAGACGGCGTACCAACGGATGAGTCGTTCGACAGCTTGACAATGAATATGACTTTTATTATCATATTTATATGAATATCGGTTTTAATACAGATATAAAATACAGAGATGAGGTCTTTCATATCCAGACAGAAGATAAAGGAAAAATCAACCCTACCATAGAAACCCTGGTTTATCACAGCGGTGAAATATTATTGTCGAAAAGAATTTCGTATGGACATTTACTCAATAAACCTGATCCCAAAAAGAAAATCAAAGAAATGATGAAAAATCAGCATGATCAGGTGATATTCGAACTAAAAGATGGAAAATATTTACATTTATTGTCAATGGATACTCAGGTGATTGAGGATCGGGGACTCAATGAAATGGTTATCGATTACCTGAACCAGAGCGATTCCACAGATCAGGAATCCTAATTTCGGGAGACAAATTCATGTCAGACACTATTGTCCTGATTGATGGGATGTATTTAACTTTCAGCTCTTTTTATGCAAATAGTAATATGAGGACACTCAAGGGAGAGCCGACCGGTGCTGTTTATGGGTTCGTTACCCGGGTAGAGCGATTAATCAAGGATTTTGACCCCCGGGGAATTATGGTTGCCCTTGATTCCAAAGAGAAAACCTTTCGCCATAAACTGTACAATGGCTATAAGGCCAAACGGCTTAAACCCCCCGAAGAGTTGATCCGGCAGCTTCCCCATATAAAAGATTTTTTGAAACTCAGGGGAATTGATTATCTTGAGGTTCCCGGTTATGAAGCGGATGATATTATTGCCATCCTCTCACGATCCAAAATGCTGAAAGATCATCAGATATTAATTTTTTCTGCTGACAAGGACTTATTCCAGCTGGTGGGCGGTAATGTATATCTCTATCATCCCCGGTTGAAAAAAAAAATGGATGCCAGTGATATTAAAGAAAGTTTTGGCGTTTCTCCGCGACAGATTGTTGATTATTTATCATTGGCGGGAGATTCATCGGATAATATTCCCGGTGTTCCGGGTATTGGAGATAAAACAGCTAAAAAGTTGATTGAAACCTATAGCAGTCTGGATGAACTAATCAAAAACATCGACAGCCTGGATGAAAAAGTAAAGCAGAAAATTATTTCCAGTAAAGAATTGCTGGAACTATCGAAAAAACTTGTGGATTTATCTGTTATCCCTGATTTTGATCGTGAACTCTCAGTCAACAAATTTGATAATCAAATCAATTCCGGGTTGGCTTCTTTTTATAAAAAATTATCCTTTAACAGTTTGTTAAAAGAGCTGCAAACCGATTTAAAAGAGACCAAAACCGAACTCAGCATTGAGTATAAACTGGTGACTAATAAGCCTCAGTTAGGTGAGTTAAAAAAGAAGATTCTCGAGCAAAAATATTTTTCTTTTGATATTGAAACCACCGGTGTTGAGTTTTTCAAATCTGATATTGTTGGTATTTCCATCTCTTTTCAGGATGAGGGATATTATATTCCTTTTCGATTTCCCAGTGGTGCGGGATTTAAAATTGATTTTGGCCTTGATTATTTCAAAAGGGAAATGGATGATGTGTTTGGCAATAGCAGTATAAAAAAATCAGGACATAACCTGAAATTTGACCTTTTACATCTAAAAAAAAGTGGAATTAAGGTCAGGGGTGTTTCGGATGATTCCATGCTGATGGCGTATTTGCTTTTCCCCAATCGCCGTGCCCATAACCTCAAGGATTTGACCTTTGAATTGCTTGATGTTAATCAGTTGGAGTATAAGGATCTGGTTGGTAAAGGTAAACACCAGATCACTATGGATGAGGTGGATGTCAAGAAAATCAGTCATTACTGTATCGATGACTCGATTCTGTCTCTGAAAATAATAAATCTTCTCGAGAAACGCCTTACAGAGAAGAATTTAAACCATCTATACAATACCATTGAAATTCCCTTAATTGAGGTGCTTCTGGAGATGGAGTTTACCGGTGTCAAAATTGACGCGGATTTTTTAAAAAATGCCTCCCAAAAAATGTATCATAAAATAAAAGAAGTAGAGGAAACGATTTATCGGCTGGCAGGTTTTAGATTTAACATCAACTCATCCCAGCAGCTGGGAGAACTCCTTTTTGAAAAAATGAATCTACCGGTGACCAAAAGAACCCGGAAAACAAAATCCTATTCAACCGACATCGAGGTTTTAAATGAATTAAAAGGGATCCCGGTAGTGGAGCAGGTAATTAATTACAGGACCTATAAAAAGATGTTGTCCACTTACCTGGAAGGTCTGATTAATAGTTGTGATTTAGGCCAGAGGGTGCATACCTCCTTTAATCAAACGGTAACCGCTACCGGAAGGTTGTCTTCCTCCAACCCCAATCTTCAGAATATTCCGGTGGGTGAATTGGCAGAGATTAATCTAAGGAAGGCCTTTATTGCCGAAGGTAGTCATTGGTATTTGCTTTCTGCCGATTATTCCCAGATCGAGCTGAGGGTGATGGCCCATTTTTCCGAAGATCAGAGATTGACCGAAGCTTTTTCCAGGAATGCGGATATCCATCAACATACAGCAGATACTGTTTTTGGCAAGGAGTCTTCACTCAATGCCCTGGAAAAGAGAAAAAGGGCAAAAATCATCAATTTTTCGATTTTATATGGAAGCGGGGCGTATTCCCTGTCCAAGGAGCTGGGTGTCAGTTATTCAAATGCCAAAGATTTTATTGATCGATATTATGAAAAGTATGCCGGGGTAAAAGATTTTATTGAAAGGGTGGTATCAGAAGCGGAAAAAAATCCGGAGGTTGAGACCATTTCCGGGCGAAGAAGAGACATTCCTGAAATCTTAAGCTCCAACCGGACGGTAAAAGAAAATGGCAAACGTATGGCCATCAACACCATTATTCAGGGGAGTGCTGCCGATATTATCAAAATTGCCATGGTGGATATACTCAAGAAACTTCGGGGCATGGAGAGTAAACTCATTTTACAGGTTCACGATGAGCTGGTATTTGAATATCCCGAAAGTGAAGAAGAAGAATTGTGCAGTCTGGTTAAAGAGAATATGGAAAAAGCCCTTCCTTTAAAGGTACCTCTGAAAGTATCCCTGAGAAAAGGAAAAAACTGGGGAGAAATGAAAAAAATTATTTAATTTTGGGGATGAGCATGGGAACTTCTTTCAAATAATCTTGATACTCTCTTCCAAAGCGTTTTAGCAGCAGTTGTTCTTCATATCTGCACAGGTAATAGTAGAAGCCTAAAATGGCAATCAGGACAATTGCGCTGAGAAGGGAAAATGTTAAGAAGAATAAACCAAGGTATAACAAAATACTCCCGAGATAGATGGGATGGCGTACAATTTTAAAAACCCCTTTTCGAATGACACTCGGTTTATCTCTGATTTCTCCAAACACAATTTTCAGACCCTTTCCCGCCAGACTTCCTGAAATGATGAGAACCATTAAACCCAGAGGTAACCTGATGAATAGGGATATGGATTTGGAAAGAAAAGTTGAAAAATGAAGGAAGAAGGAGTCTGGTATCCATATCCCCAAAAACAAAAACAGAAACAGTAACTGACCCAGGTCACCGAAAGTGTGTTCCCCGGTCAAATCCTCTCTAAGCTTGATTTCTGACCTTTTCATTTTTATTGTTCAAGCCCCCTGCCGCAAAAAGGCAGGGGTCCCCCATTTAACGGGGGACCTGTAAGGTGGAGGTGGGAGATATGTATTTATATTAAGGGGGGAGAGATGGAAAGGCTATTTTTGGGTAACATTTTTATTTTCAACCTTCTCTTTTTTATCATTGGAAACAGTCGGGGTTTTTGCTTTAGCCTTGCTTATATTATTGCTTTTGCTTTTA
>DAOWKX010000244.1 GCA_030639705.1 Candidatus Aminicenantota bacterium | reverse complement strand
GCTTTGAAAACAGGAACATTCTTCGCTTTAATAGTCAGTTTTGCGCCGGTTTTTGGATTAACACCGACTCTTTGTTTTCTGTGAGATGTTGCAAAGGTACCGAATCCTACGAGTGTTACTTTTCCATTCTTTTTTAGCTCACCTGATACGGTGTCAATAAAAGTATTGACCAATTTTTCGGTATCAGAGACTTTTAAATTTGCCTTTTCAGCGATGGCCTTTACCAATTCGGTTTTGTTCATTATTACCTCCCGTTCTTATTTTAGGTAACTAAATTCGAAAAGTCAAGTTATAATCTGCATTTTTGCGCTTTTTTATTCTTTTTATACTTACAGAATATTTCCTACAATTGACTTTCTATCTTAGGTTGGGATAAAATCAAACAATGATCAGTGAACTCGATAAAGAGGAAATCAAACATTTAAGTGTGCTTTTAAAGGGAAAACCAATCAAGATTTCCCGGAAAGACCTAGAAGATAAAATAAATAAAATTTCCAAATCCCAGCAAATTTTTCCCTTACTCCATCAAAGAGCTCTGTTAATCCGGCTTTTAGTAAATTATGAGAGAACCAAGAAGAAGGAGGTCATCATCCTCGATGAAATAGATCAGACGTCAATGCCCAGAACCATTACCGTGGGTGTGCTGGCTGAAGATTGGCCGGGGATGTCCAATTCCATACTGGGCATTGTTCATCACAAAGAGAGAAATGTGTTATTCGTGAGGGGATTCACTGTTGAATATGAGAAGAAGATAATTGGCATTGTGATTCTGGCTTTTAATCTGAATAACCATGAAGAATATCAACAATTTTTGGGTGAAAAAAAGGAATTGATCAATAAGATTAAAGAAGCCTCCATCGGCACCCGCAGTAAATATGTTCTGCTCGAAGATGAGACAGTCAAATTTGAAATTTACAATGATCTGGTTAATAGACTGAACCGAACCTACACAGGCCCGGACAGTGAGAGTTTGACCGGGGAGAGTGGCGAGGCCATAAAGTTTATATCTTCTCGATCAAGAGAATACCTGGAAGAGAGAAATGTGAGTGACCTGTCTGAGTTGATTATGGATAATGTCCGTTTTCAGCAAATGATCAGGAGCAGGACTAGAGATGAGGTTATCAAAATAAAAAATTTTGAAACCAAGTATGAAAAACTAACCGGAATTACCTTTGTGGGCAGAGAGGAGCTCATTTCCATTGAGGATTTTTTAAAAACCCTCAATTTTATTGTACCTGCACATATCATCAAACATCATAAAAGTTTTGTTACCCATGACGGAATTCTGGTATATCGGATTGAGATTGTGGATCAATATGGGAAACCTCTAAATAATGACATGATAAAGACCATTGAGAAATCACTGAATAAACTGGTGGTCATATCTTGCCGGAAGAATTTTTCTCAAATAAAAACCATTGGTGGATATGAACATTATGCCCGGGCCATTATTCCCTTTTTAATGATGGAATTAAAGAAAACCAATTTGAGTCAGGTTTTTATTAAAGTTGCTGAAAAAACCGATTTCTATATTGATATCAAATTGATTGTTGTCAGTTATAAAACCAGGAGGAAAAAAGTCTATCCCTTAATTTCACTTTTGGAAAAAACACCCGGCATAGAGATCAATTCTTCAATCCCGCCAAGATTCTATGGCGGTAGTGTTCGGATCGATATCTTTAAACTCAATATCAGTTTGTCTGAATTTTCTTCGATAAAGGAAATTTTTTCCAGACTGAAAGATATTTTAAGTAAGGAATATGGTGAGATAAGGGATTTTGATCAGGGTTTCAGAGAAATTGATATGCGGGTTTTGAATGATTTACTGGAAAAACTGAGTTCCACAAAGGTTTCTTTGATCCGGGATATTTTCTTTAATTTTGATGAATTGTTCAGGATTGAAATTCCTTTTAATGTGCTGGTCGAAGTCATTATTTTATGTTCCAAGGCCATTGAGGAATCGAATAGAGATTCAGGTAAACGGGTGATTATCAGACATAAAAATCTATTGGATTCAAACCGAACCTTGTTTGTTATTTCCTATATTAAAGAAAAAAAAATGTTGGGGAAAATCATAAAAAAAATCAAGGATTTTGATATTTGTTTTACCAAACTGGAATGGAACCAGAGAACTTATTTTATCCTGGTGATTCATAAAGATAATAATGTTCTGGCTGAGGATGAGATTCTGGAATTCAAAACCCATACACTGAATTTGATTAAATAGAATCCACTCTGATCACTTTTATTATTTGAAATATCTGGAGTAACAGCGTATTAATATTAAAATAATATGATACTCACCGGCTTAGTAAACATTCTGTGGATTTAAATTTTTCATTCCAACAAAGAAAAAATAAATCCAACTTTCAATACTTCAGAAGGCTCTTTTGACGTCCCTGTTGATTTGTTTTGTTCTTTAAATTAATTTATCCACCGAATGAATTTGGAGATTGCAGTCAGCTTTTTATAATATATTTTTGTATTATTGAAATCTACTTGTCCTTCATATTCCAGATTAAATACAAATGCCTTGGGGACTTGTGGATAACGGTGTAGAAATGCTGATAGACCTGAGGTTACTTCTCCGGGTTTGATGCGACTTTTTACCTCAATTGGAAAAGGAATACGATTTCGAATAAAAATAAAATCAACCTCCTTACCATCTTTTGTTCTCCAGAATCTTATTTCAGATAAAGGATCAACCATTTTTTGCAGCTCAAGAAAGACAAAACTTTCATATATATATCCACGGTCCTCTCTTTCAGCAAGATTTCTGAAATCTTTGAGAATCATATTTCTGATACCGATGTCGTATAAATAGGTTTTTTTTGATTTTTTCAACTCATTTCCCATATTGCGACTGAAACTCATTACTAGAAAGGCCACACCGGTATGAGATAAAATATTGAGGTAATTGTCAATTGATTTTGAGGTCAGGGTTAATTCTCTTGCCAGGTTATTGATTGAGATGATACTACCTTGGCGTTCTGCCAGGAGGTAAATCAAATTGTTAAAGATGCGTATATTTTCTTCTTTTAATAATGATTTAACGTCTTTCAAAATGTAGGATTGATGTATGTCAGATAACAGCAAAATAATATCTTTTGTATTTTTATATTTTGAAATACCCGGAAGGCCGCCATATTTTAAATAGTTCTCAAGGCAGTTATTCCCCCACAGATCAATCATCTCCTGATATGAGCAGGGGAAAATTGTATATATCCGCTTTCTCCCAGCAAGAGATTCTTTCAAATGTTTGTGAATCTGGAGGGAGGATGAGCCAGAGGCAAAAATTTTGGTTTTATATCCACTGTCGTATATGGCTTTAAAGATATGAGATGCATTTTTTATATAATAAAATTCATCCAGAAATATAACATTATTATCCCTGACCAATTCTTTAATAATATCTTGTTCACTTTTATTAAAAAGCAAAAGTGTTTCTGGTTGTTCAAGGTCATAAAATTTAGCTTTTTTTCCCTGTTTTTGATAAAGCTTAAAAAGTTTTTTCATCAAATGGGTTTTCCCTACCTGACGCGCTCCAATCAATATCGTAATTTCGTCATAATTTAATTCAGTTTTTAAAACCGGGTAGATTTTTCTGTTTATTTCTATCATAAGACTATTTTATACAAGTACTCCAAAAAAGTCAAATGATACTTGAAATCATTTACCTGTAACGGTTTTAGCCTCGACTTTTTTTGCGAGACCAGTGAATTTTCTTATTTGGAATTGATGAATTGATGAATAGCAGTGTGACAAAAATACAGACATTTATGAAAGTTTTGTATTGATATTATGGCTTGAAGGGAAGGGAAACAGGGGAATTTCCTGGATTGGATTACAGCATGGTTAGTGTTGGGAGGAAGAGATTGCGGGAGGGAATGACAAAAGAGATACAGACCCCTTCACTTTAGGTGTTGGCAGATTGGGCAAAAGTAGATACTGCCTCCCATGTAACTCGCTTTTACTATATTGGTATTACATACCTGGCATGGTTGATTTACGGTATTTTTACTCATCTTTGTTTGGTAGCCGCCATTATTTCCAAAAAGATCTTTTTCTGTATCCCGCCCCCCTTGTTCTTTCATCTCCCTTAAAGTGGATATGATGGTTTGATATAAAAAATCCCTTTGTTTTTTTGATATATTTTTTACCTTTTCCCTGGGATGAATTTTACTGTTACAAAGAATGTCCTGCAAAACACCATTACCCAATCCCGGTATTCGCTGTTCCGTGGCAAGGAAAGCCTTGATGCTTAATTTCTGTACCCCCTCATCTTCCATCATGGTTTCAAAATATTCCAGATCAAAATCCTCGGAAAATACAGATGGTTTCTCCTTGGCTACAATATAATACTTATTTTTATATTCACTGTCTTTGGTCCCAACTACCGCACCATACATTTTTACAAAGGCACATATCATAGAGCCATTATCAAATTTTAAAAGCATTTGGTGTTTTTTTGGTAATTTCTTTTCCTGGTCGGTATAAAGCAGACCGGTTCCTTCACTGACTGCCAGAATACGATCCTCAAACTTCATCTCCACCCAACTACCAAATCCATAGGCTTGTTCAAAGGTTTTGCCATTAAACAGCTCGCCATAGTTTGCCGGATCACCATAAATAAAAGCCAGTTTATGGGGTGATTGCCAGGGAGTAACACCGGTGATGATCCGGCCCTTAAGGATTTTGTTTAATTGTTTCGCTAAAACTAAAGATTCGGGTATTTCAATCATTTTTTCTCTAACTCAAGGTTGTTTTGTTCCAGCCAGTCATGGATTTGTTGTCTGATGGCCTGTTCCTGAAAAGAAAACCATCTTTTCTGTTCGTCAGGGTAATTCAATAAGACATCTTTGAAATGATAGAAGGGGCGGTGGACGCTCAGGGCATGGCACAGTTTCTGCTGGAGCTCCCGGTTTTCCACGGTTTCGGTAAATCTTTCCATGATCTCAAAGGCCTCGCGGGGATCCGAACCGGGAACGAGGATATATTTGCTTTTATCATCAAATCTTTCTGTATCATCCCAGTTAATCTCATTGCCGTTCTCATCAAAGGAATCTGACAGCTCACTGATGATGGCAATCCCGCCGGTTTCCAGATTTAAATACTGTGAATATTCATTGGCATTCATATCAAAAGCCATGATTAATTCATCCATGGTAGTTTTAATTTTTCTTTTCATTATTTATCTCCAATCCGGGTATCAATCCCTTGTAGATAGAACCTTTACGGATGTAATGGAGAACGGGTGATCTTCCAGAAAAAGGGGCAGCCCGCAAGTTGATTTTTAATTCGGTTGAATCGAATGTAAACTTAATTCTCATGAGTTTCCATCTTAAATTGACACGGGATTTAAAAATTATCCATCTCTAATCATTAAAATTATATGAAAGGGAAAAAAGAATTTCAAGTAAGATTTTAAAATTTTCATAAAAAATTTCTTATGATATCATAATGAGATTTTTTATTTTTTCTTTATGTAATTGTAAAAGTCGTATATATTTTTGACCGGAATAGCAGAGATGTTTTTTATATGGTTGAGGTTTGACTGGTTGGCGGGTAATATGAATTTTTTAAATCCCTGGCGTTTTGCCTCTTTTATCCGGTTGTCAATAAGGTTGACCGGTCTGACTTCGCCGGTAAGGCCGACCTCTCCGATGATAACGGTATCTTCCGGTACAGAAAAATTTTTATAACTGGAAATCAGTGCCGAGAGAACGGATAAATCCCCGGCTGTTTCCCGTATGCTCATCCCTCCGGTAATATTGAGAAAAACATCGAATTTATAAAAGGGAAGTTTCAGTTTTTTCTCAATGATGGAAATCAACATGGACATGCGGTAATTATCAAAGCCCACTGAAATTCTTCTTGGATTCCCGGTGAACGGGCTCTCGGTGACCAGCGCCTGGATTTCAATCAACAGAGACCGCATTCCATTCATGGTGGGGAAGATGGAAATTCCAGGTTCGGTGGTTTTGCGGTTTTGGATGAAAAAGTGGCTTGGATCGGTAATGGAGGTCAAACCGGTTCCGGTCATCTGAAATATACCTAATTCATTAATCGGTCCGAATCTGTTTTTTTCAGCTCTCAGTATTCTCAGATCTGATTTGATTTCTCCCTGAAAATAGAGTACCACATCCACCAT
>DAOWKX010000015.1 GCA_030639705.1 Candidatus Aminicenantota bacterium | reverse complement strand
ATAAAAAAAATAAAAAAAAACAGGCCATTTCCAAGCTGGGTAACCATTACTTTGTTAAGATAAAAACAGACCCTGAATTTCTCAAACCCCTGGGACAATCGATTCAATTCAACCTGACTCCCATTAATCTTATTAAACCGGAATTTAACATCAATATTTATCATCAATCAAAGGGAAATATTTTTAAAACAAAAATCAAACACGATCAGGTCAGGTCATTTGTATGGATTCCAGATGAACCTGGAAAATATAAAATAGAGCTGAATATAAATGCCATAAATAAAAAAAATATGACCATCAAAAAAAATATTAAAATTATAGATGTAGAAAAAATAATAAGAGCCTTCAACTATAAAATCATGCAAGAATGTCAGATAGATGTGTGGATTCAAAAAAAACAGCCCGAATGAACTCGATATTGCACTACTTAAAAAAAAACAAAATCATCCATTACCATAATGAAGAGATCAAACCCTATATCACCATGAAGATAGGTGGTAGAGTCAAACTCATCGTCATAATAAAAAGAAATGAAGACTTAAAGGCCCTGGGCCTGAAAATCCTTGAAAGGGACTCACCTTATATCCTGATCGGCGGGGGTAGTAATGTGATATTCTCAGATGAGTATTCTCCCATCATTGTGATTATTAATAGGACACCGGATATTAAACAGTATGATAATCACACCATCCAGGTAAATTCAGGAGTCACAAACCAGAGTTTAATGAACTGGTGTATTAAAAACAACATTTCAGGCCTGGAATTCCTGGCCGGGATACCGGGGAGCATCGGTGGTGCTGCAGCAGTGAATGCCGGAGCTTTTGGAAAATCTGTATCCGATATCTTAAAATACGCCGAGATCATCGATGAAAAGGGACACATCCAACAGGTCCCAAACCTTTTTTTTCAGTATGGATACCGATATTCAATTTTCAAGACCGGAAAAAAAATACTCTTAAATATATTTCTAAACTGCCGACAATCAAACCGATCCCAGATTTTAACTCGAGTCAATACCAATTTAAAATATAGAAAAGAGAACCATCCATCTTACAGCCATTTTACTGCAGGATGCTTTTTTAAAAATCCCCTCATCAATAACCAAAGAATTTCTGCGGGTAAAATCATGGAAAGGTCACATTTAAAGGGAAAGCATTTCTACAACCTGTGGATCTCAGATAAACACGCCAATTTTATTATCAATAAAGGGAAGGCAGGATTCCATGACCTATGCAATATGGAAAAAGAAATATGTGAAGCGGTTTTTCAAAAAAATAATGTACTGCTGGAAAGAGAAGTGATCTATATCTCACCGGATGGCAAAAAAATAAGAATGGGTATCTGCCAAATAAACTGCTTTTTCAAGCTGAGTAAGAAATGACCAATGGCCGGATGATTTTTATTTTCCTGGACGGAGTGGGAATCGGAAAACCATCACCAAGCAACCCTTTTTTTGTATCAAATTCAGAATATTTGCCTCTATATACCGGTAACCCTGGCTGGCCGGATCGGACACCGGTCAAGCCGATTGATCCCCTGTTCGGGATCAAGGGACTTCCTCAGAGCGCCACCGGTCAAACCACCCTATATACAGGCCAGATCATTCCCAGGCTGCTGAACAAACACCAGGGTACCTATCCCAACAAGCTGATGAGAAAAATCATAAAACAATATAATATATTAGCACTCTTAAAAAAAAACCGCTTCAGGGTTTCCTTTATCAATGCTTATCCTGTGTTTGCTCCTTTTTTCACTTCAAACCATGTGAATATTCATCATGACGGTCAAATACGATTTTCAAAGCAATTCCCGGAATTTTATAAAAAGCGTATTTCTGTGACCAGTTGTATGATGATATTAAGCCAGCAAAAACCATTTGATGAGAAAGATGTTGAGTCTGAAAAATCAATCTTTCAAGATTACTCCAACCTGACATTAAAAGAACGGGGATTGCATTTACCGGAATTCAGCCCTGAAAAAGCAGCAGAAATCATATTTAATAAATCAAGAGAATTCGATTTTATCCTCTATGAATACTTCCAAACCGATATATTCGGACACAGAAAACCCATTCGGGAATGTATCAACCTGGTAGAAAATTTAAACCGGCTCATCAGGACACTGGTTGCATCACTGGATAAAAAAACCGACACCCTCCTCATTACCAGTGATCATGGAAACCTTGAAGACTGTTCCATACGAACCCATACCCTGAATCCGGTTCCTCTCATTCTCTGGGGAAATAATCTTGAAAAAATGAGAAATCAAATTAACACCATTGCCGATATATCACCGGCTATACTTGATTATTTTACATTTAATCCAGATTGATTATTAAACCTTAATATTATAGAATAGGCAAAATGAAAAATTTTCGAAAAGAATTGTGGTTTGAAACCTCAAAAAGACGCCAACTGATTAATATTACCGGTGAAATCGAAAAATGCGTGACAGAGAGCGGGATCAAAGAGGGACTGGTGTTGTGCAATGCCATGCACATCACCGCCAGTGTATTTATCAATGATGATGAAACCGGGTTGCACCAGGATTTTGAAAAATGGCTTGAAAAACTGGCCCCGGAAAAGCCTTACTCACAGTATCTTCACAACAGTTTTGAGGATAATGCCGATGCCCATCTCAAACGAACCATTATGGGACGGGAGGTGGTGGTGGCCATCACCAATGGTAAACTGGATTTTGGACCCTGGGAGCAGATATTTTACGGGGAATTTGACGGGAAAAGAAAAAAGCGGGTATTGGTGAAAATAATCGGCGAATAATGGTTGGTGATCTCCTGATTGTCCCCAACTAAGAAAAAAATTAAAGAATTATTTTAACTTTTCAACCAATTCAATTAAGACATTGGAAAAAGCCTTGGGATGCAAAAACACCACCAGTGAATCATTTCTTCCCCGGGTTGGCTTTTCGCTCAATATACTGACCTGATCGGCCCGCAGGATTTTGAGCTGTTCATGAATATCATCGACTTCATAGGCTATATGATGAATCCCCCCGCCTCTTTTTGTGAGGAAATTGGAAACCGGGGAATCGTCTCCCAGGGGTTCCAGCAACTCAATATGAAGATCACCGATATCAAAGAGAGCGGTTTTAACCTTTTGATCTGCCACCACCTCTGTGCCCGAAAAAGAAAGCCCCAGTATTTCCTGATACTTTTTTATTTCTTCATCAATATTCTCTACCACAATGGCAATATGATCAATTTTTTTGATCATGCTGTCCTCCTGAGTCCCATAACCAGAAATAATAGCTCATGAACTCCTGAAAAATGCATTTAGCTAAATTCTAACCTTTATATTCATTCCCTCTATTTTTCGGCTGATATAATATGATTTAAAGAATGTAAGTTGTGAACTTCTTCTTTTTATAAATACCTCCACAAAAGAACTCTGCCAGTCTTTTTGATGTTTCTCAAAAGCGTCCTTTGAGGACGCCCGGTAACCCAATCCGGAAGTCAATTTGATTTTGTGGCTGATCTGACCGGGTGGTAAGGCTTTTTTTAAACCCATTTTAAATCCTTCACCTATCGTCTTTCCGGAATCAAGAAATCTGAATACCCCGAGGAAAAACACATATTTCAAATCCGAATTACCAACATTTCTAACCTGAAAGTGAATCTCCGGTACCAGAATGATACCCTCAAAATCATCGTCCTTAATCTCTTTTTTGACCACCCAATGACTGGATATGTTAAAAATCTCCAAAGATGACTTTAATTCCTCAGAGGAAAGGGGCTTTTCAATAATCTCGTTTTTAAACAGAAAGAACAAAATGATAAAGAGAATGATCAGAGAAAAAAAAATCCAGGAATTATTTTGAAAGGTCCCTGGCTTTGTATACTCATTCAGTATATTCGATGACTCTTTTTCATGCATTTAAAATTCTCATTGGGTTGCTATGACCAACCATTTGTCCTATTTTTTTGGGGAAATAATTATATCATATATTGCATGTTATACCAATATCATATGCTATTCGTTCCAAAACAAATCATTCTCCATAACAACCAAACCCTAACAACCCTCGATACAGGGACGGGCCTTTTGTTGAAAAATATTAGTAATTTATTTAAAATATTGTTATAATTATTTGCTAATATTATTGCTGTAATATAAAATAAGAATTTTAATATATTTGATATATTTATTAATACAATTTTGGTTTTATACTTGATATTGATGTGGAAAGTGAAGGGTAATAGATAAAAATTTGAGCAGCCAAGTGAATTTTGAATTTTATAAAAAACAGGGTGATTTGTTTTCAAAAATATTTTTAGCTTTAAATCGTCTCGAAGTTTCAGGTCAAAAAAATGAAATCGAGAAAGGACCTAATATTATTGTTGCCAACCATAAAGGAGTTGCTAAAGATATTGTTTTGATTTATAAAATATTTGAGAGGCAGATTTTTTTTGTGCAGCGGATTATATTTTTTCCGCCGAAGATTTTAGAAAAGAAATTAAGAATGGATACCTAAAAAAACTATTTCAGGGGAAATATAAATTATTAAAAAAGCCCTTTGTGATTTTATTAAATCCAGTGATCAATCGTTTTGCCGAATATATTTCATCAAGAATTCAAAAAGTAGGTACGATTCCGATATCCATTTGGACTAAAAAATACAGCAATAGTATTGATACCATTAAGGAATATCTTTTCAAAAATAGAGCCATCGCTCTTCTTCAGGCAAATATAAAATCTAAAAGTAAATTTAATCCATATATGTCTCGATTCAGAAAGGGAGTTGCCAAGATAGCTCAAGATCTTTATCTTGAGAAAGGCCTGGAGTTACCTGTAACTCCGGTGAGTATTTATGGATCCAATGGCCTAATTACTCCTTTTAAAAAAATATCTGTGAATATCGGGGAACACATGACCATAGGTCCTTATATGGATGCCAGAAATCCTGTTGCCGAGTTTACTGATGCTCTGGAGAGACGAGTGGCAGAGCTTTTATCTGTTAATGAGTATGGGGTCAGGTCTAAAGAATAAAGATTCGTCGGTAATGTTTTTCATCCCAGTGTGTTTGCATAACATATATACAAAAAACTTACGATACAGATTTCCCCGTTTTCTGCTTTTTATCTGATCCTCACCGATTCGAAACTCCCTCATGATAATCTCCATAAGATCTTCTGCACTCAATCTCCGGAATTCCTTTACTTCACGAATCTCCCGATCTCTCAGATCATGTTTAACTACACCCTCCAAAACCCGGCGTATGAATCCTTTACTTCCAGTATTGAATTGATGCCGTACACTTCTTCGCTTCTTATTTCCTTCTCATCCCTCAATAAATCTATAACATATTTCTGATAGTCCTTTTTTGTTTTGAATTTTTCAAGAATATCAAACATATACAAAAAATGAGGTGCCTTTGATTTTCCAGAATAGCACCGGAAACTGCTCCAGAGGTATGCTTCGGGATCTTTCACTATCCCTGCCCGTACAGGATTTAGATGGATATATGCACTCAACACAAGGATATATTCATCCTTTTCAACCAGAATCGCCTTATAGCGGCCTTGAAAAATTGAACCAATAAGATTGTATTTACTCCGATACCAATTCGCATAACTGGCATTTAAATCATGCATCGCTTTGGATAGATTTGCGTCGGGGGTTTCAATAAGAAGGTGATAATGGTTACTCATCAACACATATACCTGGATTTTTAATCTGTGTCGTTCTACTGTTTGTTCTAGCTTCTCTAGGAATTTCTTCCTGTCCAAGTCTCTACGGAAAATGTTTTCTCTACGATGTGCCCTGGAAACGACATGATAAAAGGCATGTTCATATTCAATCCGAATTGGCCTAGCCTTAAACTTATTTTAACATAAAATGAATTTTAAATCTTTATTCTTTACAGGCTGTTGCCTAAACCATAATATTAAACACCCCATTTTAAATTTTAATATACTTTTAAGTTTAAAATCCTGAGATTGAGATTATTTTT
>DAOWKX010000040.1 GCA_030639705.1 Candidatus Aminicenantota bacterium | reverse complement strand
GCTTGATCTTGATTTTGGGGAAATATCCAAATTTAGGTGGTGAATTTTGGATTAGGTAGCAGGCCTGCCTGTTACCACTGGAATATAATTTAATTGAAATATTCAATATATTTTTGTACAATGAATGATTAAATGGGCCCATCCTTTTTTCCATATGAATATTATTATAGATACTCAAAAATGATAAAAAAATGAAAAATCTACCTGAAATACCCGGTTATATAATAGAACAAAGATTGGGTTCCGGTGGAATTTCAGTGGTCTACTCCGGAATTCAAAATAAAACCCGGCTCAAAGTGGCCATTAAAATTTTGAAACCCCAACTCAGCATCGACAGGAATACATCCAGGCGTTTTTTTAAAGAGGCGGAAATCATATCAAAGTTAGATCATCCCAATATCGTTCGCATCCATGAAACCGGATATGTGAACAATATGATTTATCTGGTGATGGAATTCCTTACGGATACTCTGAACAAAAAAATTGGTTCCAGAACAGACCTCATATCACCATCAGAACACCTGAGAACCATTAAACAAATTGCACTTGCCCTGGAATATGCCCATGGAAAAGGAATTGTTCATAGAGATATTAAATCCGAAAATATCATGTTCAGATCGAACAATAATCCGGTTTTAGTGGATTTCGGATTGGCAAAAATAGCCAATTCAATCGAAAAATTAACCAAACCGGACCTTACCGTTGGGACTCCGGACTACATGAGTCCGGAACAGATTCAGGGGCTGGATATTGACTGCCGCACCGATATATATAGTCTGGGGGTGGTGTTATATGAAATGCTGATTGGTGAAGTTCCTTATAAAGCCAATAATTATATTTCCCTGGCCATGAAGCACCTGAAAAAAAAGATTCCAAAACTCCCTAAAAAAATTAAATTTTTGCAACCTCTGTTAAATCAAATGATGGCCAAAGATAGAGATAAACGCGTCTCTAATGTCAGCCAGCTGATTTCACTGCTCAACCAATATATTGAAAAAAGTGATTTTTTAACCTGAACACTTTTTTTTGTAACTATTTTATTTTATAATTCGTCTATAGAATATGAGAGAAAAAGAAAAACAAATCCTGTTCCACATGGTCATTTGCATTCCGGATACAGACCGGGAAACCCAATATACCATTTTTGATAAAGATCCCTCTTTTTCTTCACTGACCCGGAAAGAACAGAGGCAATTCATTAAATTTCAGCAACAAAAAATAATAGAATTGATTACCAGATCATACCAGCCACATTCCCAAAATATATCAAATAAAGGATGATACATGAAAAATAGTACAGTCGCGGTTTTAAAAACCTCTCCGGAAACTGTGTTAGCTGATTACCACCGGTTAATGAATCTGACCGGTTATCAGGAGATTATTTCCAGACACGAGGATACAGCCCTCAAGATTAATATATCCTGGCATTTCTTTTTTCCCGGGAGTTCCACTCCTCCCTGGCAGCTGGAAGGTGTTATTCATAGTATGTTAAAAGACGGTTATGATCCGACAAAAATTCATGCCTGTCACAATCGAACAGTGGTAATAGATGCCCGCCTGGGAGAACGGGAGAACAAGCAACTAAATGTCATTCAGGCCCATGGATTAAGAAACATTCACCTTTATGAAAATGAAGAATGGATTCACATCCGGGATGCAGTCGGTGACCTGGCTGATGATTTTTTGGCTTTGAACGATGTGTATCCCAAGGGATTTCATATTCCCAAACGTTTCATCGGAGAAAATATCATCCATTTGCCAACCGTGAAAACCCATATTTTCACCACCACCACCGGAGCCATGAAAAATGCCTTCGGCGGTCTTTTAAATGAGCGACGGCACTGGACCCACCCGGTGATCCATGAAACCCTGGTTGATCTGCTTATGATACAAAAAAATATTCACAGGGGTATATTTGCGGTGATGGACGGTACCTTTGCCGGTGATGGCCCGGGCCCGCGATGCATGATCCCGCAGGTAAAAAATGTCATATTAGCCAGTTCCGACCAGGTTGCCATTGATTCCATTGCAGCTAAGATGATGGGATTTGATCCTCTGAAAATCAAGTATATTAAACTGGCCCATGAGCGGGGACTGGGGTGTGGAGATCCCCGAGAAATTGAGATCGTTGGAGACCGAATCGAATCAGAAAAAAACTGGAATTTTGTGGGGCCGTTTCACAAAATGACCTTTGCCTCCCGGATGCAACATAAAATCTACTGGGGCCCGCTTAAGAAACCCCTGGAATGGACACTCAAGACCATTCTGGCACCCTGGTCATATATTGCCTCGGTAACTTTTCACGACAGCTTCTGGTATCCCGTGTTTGCCCGGCGTAAGATGAGATCCGCTCTCAACAGTAAATGGGGCCGATTGTTCCAGAATTGGGAACAACTAAAACCAGATGAAAACGGATTTTCCACTGTTGGCAGAGCCGGTACAAAACTTAAAAAAAGCGGAATGAGAGCCTTAATTCGATCGTTCGGTATTCTCTGGAAAGCCGTCAAAGAGGCCCCGGAATTCCAGGCCAGAAAAAGAAGAAAAACAAAGCGCAAACCTACTAAAAAAAACTGAATTCAAATATACCTTTTCCAACCATTCTAATAATTCTGTCTCAGGAATTTATTGATTCGTTCTTCCAGTGCCCTGGCCTTTTTTAATAGTTTTTCATCCTTCAGTCGGTCGATAAACTGGGTGAGGTTCTCTTTGATTCTTTCAACCTGCATGATGACATTATCCATATCTGTCGATGTATCGGCTCCGCTGAGGGCCATTGTCCGTTCTGCCTGTCTCATCTGTTTCCAGGCCGAATCAAAATCCTGTTCCCAAGCCTCCAATTCCTTCTCCTCTTCAGTTACCGGTCCGGCATTAAAATAGTTAAAGGCCAGAATTCCGATGATGACCAGGATGATGAGTATCATAATTGATTTCATTTTTTTCTCCTTTTCAAAAAAAATTCATTGACTAAATTTTATGGCATTTAAGAAAAAATTTCAATTACTTTTACCAAAATCCACCACCTAAATTAGGATATTTCCCCAAAATCAAGATCAAGCAGGCGTGTCGGCTTCCCTTTGAACGGCTTGCGAATCCCATTTCTCGCCAATATCGAAAATGGG
>DAOWKX010000220.1 GCA_030639705.1 Candidatus Aminicenantota bacterium | reverse complement strand
GGATTTTTCACTTTTTAGAATTTTAGGGGTTTCCCGGTGGGACCCGCACCCGCCTCTTTTCCTGGTGGTCCTGCATTTCTGGATGAAAATCTTCGGATTCAATGAATTCAGCCCCCGGTTTTTTATTGCTTTGACCGGAATCATCAGTGTTTTTCCGGTATATTTTTTAGGGAAAGAACTGATCAATAAAAATACAGGTATCATTGCCGGATTTTTATTGTCTGTGAATTATTATCACCTCTATTATTCCCAGGAAGTCAGGCCCTATATGCTGCTTTTTTTGTTCAGCACGCTTTCCTATCTGTTTTTTATCAGAAATCTGAAAAGGATCAGGAAATCGGACCGGGTGTTTTATGTGCTGTCTACTGTTTTATTGTTGTATACTCATTATTTTGGATTGTTTGTTCTCATTTCCCAGCTGATCTATCTGGGATTACACCTGATTTTTCAACGAAAAATATCCCGGTTACCAATAATAAAAGACTATCTGTTATCCGGTTTTTTTATGGTTTTACTCTATAGTCCCATGATTTATTTTGTTTTAAAAATGATAGAAAAAAAGGAACACTGGATCAAGAGTGCTCCGGGATCCGCTATCTTCCCGGGTATATTTGCCGGATTTTTTGGCCACGAAACGGTTTTAGTTGCCTTATTCGCAGCGCTTCTGATCATTTTATTATTTACCTGTGTGAAAGCTCAACGCGGTAGTCCAATCACTGACTCCAAACCTGACAGCTTATTGTTCTCTGTTCCTGTTTTGTTTGCCTGGATATTTTTTTCATTGTTTATTCCCTATTTCAGATCAATCATGTCAGTTCCGATGTTTTCGTTTAAACATGCGATATGTGTCCTGGCTGCGGTTATCATCCTGATTGCCATGGCACTAGAAAGAATCCGTCCTGCCACTTTTAAATGGCTCATAATAGCCTCTATACTCATCCTGTCCCTGACCAGTATTTTTTATCACCATGATTACTATCATAAAAAAACCAAACAGCAATGGCGGGAAGCGGTCAGTGATATTATCCGCTCAGTGGAATCAAAGGAAAAGAACATAAAAACGGTGGTCATGTCGGATGAGATTCGCTATTCAGGCTGTTATTTTTCCCTGCTCAAGAGCAATATAGAGGTGAAGAAGCCCGGTTTTTTAAATCTGAAGAACTCACTCAGAAATTGTTCTGAACAGTCGATGTTACTGATTATCCTGGACTGGGACGAGCAGAAGATCAAAGACATCCGGTTTAAACAGATAGTATCTGAATATTTTACCCTGATTGAGCAGAAGGAGTTTATTTCCATTAAAAATTTGACCTACCGGGCCGATTGGGAAACCCTGGAAAAACTCAGGGAGGCACTGAAGCTAACCTGATCTCTGAATACCATGAAAACCTTAATCGATTGCCGTCCCCTGCAGACCTATTCAGCCTTCAGGGGTATCGGACGGTACGCCAGACAGTTAATCCATGGTTTTAATGAAGATGAATGGGCCTACTTTTTGTTTTTTTCTGAAAAGGGGTATTGGCCGGAATTAAAAAGAAAAGTATTTATACGCTCCCCCCGTCGGTTGATTACCTTTACCGACCACCTGTGGTTGAAAAACCTGTTACTAAAAACTGAAATAGAGTTGTATCATTCAACAGCCTATGCCCTTCCCGTAAAGTCCCGGAAAACAAAATATGTTATCACCATTCACGATCTCACACCTCTGCTATTCCCGGAAAATTCCGGATTTCGACACCGGTTCATATTTAAGAAAGTGATTGACAGTGTTCGGAGAGCCGACCGGGTGATTGCGGTTTCACAGAATACAGCCTATGATTTACTCAACCTGACGCCTTTACCCGAGGACCGGGTGCGGGTCATACATAATCCCCTGGATGCCAGAATAGATCCGGCCCGGTCAATCAAACCCAAGATGCCTTTGCCGGCTCAATATATGTTTTATACGGGCGGGGATGACCCCATCAAGAATATCAAGACCATTATTCAGACGCTTCCTGTCCTGAAAATCCCCCTGGTGATTGCCGGAATGATTGATGCGGCCGGTATCAGGAAATTAAGGGCTTACCTGTCCGCTCAGTATCAAAAACTCCTCCTTTTTGCCGGCTATGTTTCGGATGAAGAACTCAGTTACCTTTATCAGCAGGCATCTGTTTTTGTGTTTCCCAGCTTATACGAAGGATTTGGATATCCACCTCTGGAAGCGTTACGATGCGGGACGCTGTCGGTTGTTTCCCGAAGAAGTTCTCTTCCGGAAGTACTGGGCAACGCAGCTGTTTATGTGGACAATCCCCTTGATTCCGAAGAATTCTCTGAAAAAATCCGGCAATTGCTTGAAAATAGTGAAATGAAGAAGAATCTGTTGAAGGAGGGTAGAATAATTCTAAAAAAATATTCGATTGAAAATTTCAAAAAAAAGATATATGCTGTTTATTTAGAATTAATGAATAATTAGTCAATCATGTTTAATATCAATTTTTTCTTTTATCATATTTTATCAATAAGATTTTTCAATAAAGTTTATCAAGAAAATCAACTTCGGAATTTATCTTCTCTCATTATATTAGTATTATAAAATGGGAAAATTAAAATATTTTATATTATTTTTAATTACTGTCATTTTTTTATTCCTTTCTTTTTATTTAAAGTTTCCCTATTTATATGAATGGGATTCGGTTAATTATGTCAAGGCAACCGGGGAGTTTAACCTGTTTTTAAACCAACCCCATCCACCCGGTTACCTGGGCTTTGTTTTAGTGCTGAAACTGTTTATTTCCCTGTTCAACAGCCCTTTATCAGGATTTGTCGTGCTTGTGCTCTTTTCTTATATTGTATTTGCCCTGGTTTCAACCCTTCTCTTAAAAGAGTTGACCCGCATTTGCTTTAATACCTGGGTGTATTTATTTTTTCTATCCGTTCCCATGGTACTTTGTCATTCACTGGTAACCACCATTTACCTTACCGAGGGAGCCACCGTGGTTTGCCTGGTGTTTGTGCTGTTGAAAATATTTCAAAAAAAATGGCATCCAGCATTCGTATTGTTGCTCTTGATCGGGGGGTTGATTAAAACCAATATTCCCGTCATATTATTACCCCTGGCGGTTTATGTGTTGTTTGTGCGAATTGAGAAAAAATGGCTACGCCGGGTCATTATCACCGCTTTTATCATACTGAACCTGTTTTGGTATTTTGGCTTAAATAAAATTGTTTTTTACTATTCAAAAGCTCCCGATCACCTGGATGCACTGATATCAGACTACATCATCAAAGATAACATATTCAGTGCCTATATGCAGGGATTGGGGAACATTGCTGTCACCCTGGTTAAAAATATAAAAAATGTTTTATTAGCCCTGGCCATTCAGATTATTCCCCTGGCCATTATTCTGGCCGTAAGGTCCGGGAAGATCACGGTTTTCAAATTTATGGACCGGCAAAACCGGCTCTTTATTTTTTTATGGATTATGCCCCAGCTATTATTTGTTACTTTTTTATATTTCCCCAAGAACGGATATTTACTGGAGATTATCGCAGGCATATCTATTCTGGTGATTGCCTGTTTCAACTGGGAGAAGATCGAGAAAAGGGTAAAATGGATTTGGGTGGTTAACCTGCTCATTTTCTTTATTCCCCTGAACATTGATTACTTCGATGCTAAAGTAAGAGTATCCGGTGCAGACAAGACTTTCCGGGAATATGCCGTTACCCAGGCGGTCCGAATATTTGAGACCACCCATTCTCATATCAGATCTGTAAAAAAAGTTTATGAATACTATTTTTCAGAGATAAAAAAGATAGGAAAAGAAGGCAATAATCTATTTATCTTAAATAACATTGTTGCGGATTATCGGGTTATTCCATATTATTTGAAAGATTTTGAGTTCTTAATTGTGCAGAAAGAAAAAAACAATTTTATTGTCTCATCTTTTAAGAATGATATACTTAGTGTCAAGCTCATAAAAAGAACTCAGCCTGAGTTTGTCCTGGAAGGGTATGACAATATTTATCTGATTACCTCAACACCTTCTGCCTTTCAGGAGAATATGGTTGAAATAAAAAATACCATATATAAACTTGTCGATGATTCCATCAACATCAATGGCTTAAACATAAAACCTCTTAAAAATAAAGTCCAAGACTAATCTTATTTTACAAAATATTAAATATAAAATGCGGGATTAATTTTTTTATTCCCATCATTCCAATATTCCCCTGGCCCAACAATTAAGCGGAGCTATTTTTTAATTAAAGATTTTATTAATCTATCTATTTTTTTAATAACCATATCTGTTTCTGGAAAATATTTGTCATCAACAGTCTTGGCACCGAAAAGGGGTCTGTTTAAATCCGGGTCACCTTCAATAGCTATTTGATGCTTACCTACAGGGTATGGTCCTGATCTTCTAAAATTAGTGGGGCCAAAGACAGCTATTAGAGGAACTCCAAGATTTGCTGCTAAATGCATGGGGGCAGAGTCGTTTGAAATTACCAATAATGATCTTGTCAATAAAGCTGCAAATTCAAACAGTTTTAATTGTCCGGACAGGTTGATGGCATCCGGAAGCGATCGGGCGATCCGGTTTCCGGTTTCCTGTTCCAGGGGACCCGAGCAGATCACTATTTTGAGATGGTGTTCGGACATGATATGACGGCCAATTTCCATAAAATTCTTATCTTTCCATTTTTTTACTTTCCAGTAGTGTGCTACGGTGGGGTGGAGGATAACAAATTTTTTGGTTTCTAAATCAAAATTTCCGCAGATCTCTTCAGCTTTGTCTCTTTCCTTTTTGTTTAAAGAAAGTTGAAAATGATGTCTTTCTACAGTAAATTTTTCTATTAATTTAAAATTTTGTACATAAAAATGAATTTCTCGGTTAAAAATAAGCTGATCATTTAAAAAAAATCTCCCACCCAAATTTTTAAAACCTCTTCTTACCTTAGCTCTGCTTAAGAATCCGAATAAAAAAACTATTCGAAAATCACCTCTGAAGTCGATAAATAAATCATATTTTTCTCTCCTTAGTGATCTGACAATTTTTATTAATTTAAAAAGAGATATGTGTTTCTCTTTATTGAAACAATACCATTTAAGGTTTACAAAAAAAGCCTTATCGATAAATGGAAGTTTCGCAGTGATATTTTTGTTCCAATCAGGGGTAACTAAATGAAGTTGGGATTCAGGGAATTTTTTTTTAAGGGTATATAGGGAATCTACATTCATTAATAAATCGCCAAAATTATCAGGTCTTATTGCCAGAATCTTGGTAATTTTTTTTAGCTCAGGTTTTCTTTGGTAAAAAAAAGCCGGAAATGAAATTATGTCCAGCAGGAAGGCGATAATTCGGGCTTTTCTGGAATAGTTAGCATATGATAGCATATAATCATTATACCAATTCAGGCTAATGTTGACAAAGATCTGACCCATCATGGCCGGCTGTATTTTTCATCGGCGACTGATTTTGATTGATAATTTTGACCTCCTCTGATAAAATAATGGCAATGAAATGCCTGAAATGTGGATGTGAAAATCCGGATGATACCCGGTTATGCAAATCCTGCGGGCTGGAATTATCGGGCCAGGATGCAACCGAGCAGATTTCCAGCGGATTAGAACGGTCTTACGGAGACTCGGATGATTTGACCTTTGACGATTTTATTATCAATAAGAGATTCATGATCATCAAAAGGCTTGGAAAGGGTGGAATGGGAACCATTTTTCATGCCCGGGATGTAAAACTGAAGCGGGAAGTGGCCATTAAGTGTATTTCTGAAAAAACCCTCGAGGATTTTCAGTCAAAAGCCCGTTTCCTGAGGGAAGCTCAGACTGCCTCCCAGCTGGAACATCCCAATATCTGTACCATATATGAAATATATGAGGAAGAAAAGAACAACTATATCGTGATGCAATATGTGGATGGCGTGACTCTGGACCACATTATCAAACTGAAAAAACTCAGTATCAATAAAATTCTTGATATTGGCATTCAAATATGCCAGGGCATGATCGAAGCCCACTCAAAAGAAATTATTCATCGGGATATCAAACCGGCCAATATCATGGTGGATC
>DAOWKX010000063.1 GCA_030639705.1 Candidatus Aminicenantota bacterium | reverse complement strand
GAAAGAGGTGAAATATGAAGGATGAAAAATTAGCACCGCCCTGCGGGCTTTTGTGTATATCCTGCCAGTTTTTGGGAAAAAACTGCCAGGGATGCGGTTATGTGGAAGGGAAACCCTTCTGGACCGAAGAGTATCATATTGCGGTTTGTCCGATATATGACTGCTGTGTGAACCAGAAACATTTGGAACACTGCGGATTGTGTGATGAGCTTCCCTGTGAGATATTTCTGGAACTGAAGGATCCGAACATGAGTGATGAGGAATTTCAGCATTCCCTGAAAGAGCGGCAGGATAACCTGAAAAAACGTAAAGAATTGGGAACCCGTGACTGGCTGCTGGAAAAAGAATAAAGAAAAAGAAGGGGTTTTTATGACATTTTGTACATCGATTCATTGTATGGATGGCCGGATTCAGGAGTCAACCATCAGGTATTTGAAGGAAAATTATGAGGTTGATTATGTGGATGCCATTACCGAACCCGGGCCCTGTAAAATATTAGCTGAAAACCAGGATAAAATCCTGGTGGATTCAATATTAAGCCGGATTGATATTTCCATAAACAAACATAAATCACAATTAATTTTTATCTCCGGTCATTATGACTGTGCGGGAAATCCGGTGGATAAAACCACTCAGATCGACCAGGTACAAAAATCAATAGAGTTTCTGAAACATAATTATCCAGATACAGAGATCAGCGGGTTATGGATTGATGACCGGTGGAAGGTATATGGTATATAGTTAAGATATACTTTGTTTTAAATTGATTTTTTAATATTTTATTTTTCTGAACAGGAGAAAACATTTGAAAAACTGGTTTCGTTATTTATCAAAAAAACAGAAAATTCAGATGGGCATGACATTGTTATTGATGGGCATGATTGTGTTAATGGGATATTGGTTGCAGCCAAAGGGAAAAAAAATTGCTTCAAACCGGTTCAATACCCGGAATTCAATATCAGATATTGCTCCCAACCTGGGCGTAACCGGCAAAGCCCTGGCCCGGGAGCTGAAATTAAAACTGGATGTCCCCAAAAAGAAACCCCTGAACCAACTGGGTATAGATGAAGACCGGTTACGCCAGGCCATCGAACATTTACTCTCCCATAAAGATACCACAATTAAATATTATCTTTATTTTGCCCTGTGTATCGGTGCCCTGTTTTATATCTTGATTCTGGGGAGACCGGCCCGTTCGGATATCGAAATGAGAAAAAACTGGTATCCCAGATTTCCCTATATTATGATCTTGCTGATTTCAGTGACTGCCTGCGGATTTTTACTGGGGAAATCACCCAATCCCATGGAGGGAGTTGTGAAAGTATTCAAATCCATGGTTGGGCTTTACCCGGATATCCTGGTGAAACTAATGGCCCTGGTTTTTTTTATCTTCCTGGTGGTGATCGGAAACAAAATCATCTGCGGGTGGGCCTGTCCCTTCGGAGCTCTTCAGGAGCTCATTTACAGTCTTCCGGTTTTAAAAAAAATCAAAAAGAGAAAATTGCCCTTCTGGTTTGCCAATTCTATTCGTGGCGGCCTTTTTTTAGTGATGGTAATATTATTATTTGGATTCATTGGGGGAAAAAAGGGTCTGGTTATATATCACTATATCAATCCCTTTAATCTGTTCGATCTTGATTTTGAATCTATCGGTGTTTTGTTGATGATTGGAGCGGTATTCATTCTTGGTTTTGGTGTGTACCGGCCTTTTTGTCAACTGGTGTGCCCCTTTGGATTTGTTTCCTGGCTGTTTGAGAAAATAAGTTTCAATCGGGTTCGGGTAAACCATGAAGATTGTACCCTCTGCGGTGCCTGTATCCGGGCTTGTCCCAACGAAGCAGCCAAGGGAATTGTTGAACAAAAAAAACTGGGTGCGGATTGTTACAGCTGTATGCGCTGTTTGAACAGCTGTCCGGTAGATGCCATCCATTATGGATCTGTATTGAAAAGTAAAAACAAAATGGGGTCAGGCCTTGACAATAATCCGATTTTGAAATAAATAAACAGGGAGGTTTTAAAGTGGGTGAAACAAGTAATGAAAACAAGGCGGGTAAGGAAAGGGTATTAAAGTCAATTATAAAAAAACTGCATGACGGGGTTCCGGTTAATGCCCTGAAAAAGGAATTTAGCCGTGTTATAAAAAACACTTCCCCCGAGGAAATTGCCGATATAGAAAATACCCTGATCAATGAGGGATTTCCTGTCGAGGAAGTCCAGAAACTCTGCGATGTCCATGTCCAGGTATTTGACCAGTCTCTGAAGAAAGTGGGAAAGCCCGCAAAAATGCCGGGTCATCCGATTTATACCTTCATGCAGGAGAATAAAGAAGCCAGAAAAATTTTAAAAATATTTAAAAAGAGTGCCAAAAAATTAAGAAGGGAACAGCCCAAAACAAATGATATTGAGTCTTTCCTGAAATACTTCAACCGACTGAAAGAAATAGAAAAACACTATCAAAGAAAAGAGAATCAATTATTTCCCGTGCTGGAAGCAAAAAAACTCACCGGTCCCACCAAGGTCATGTGGGGCAAGCATGATGAAATCCGACAGATGTTCCGGGACATGAATACGATTGTTGAAAAAAAAGATTGGTCTGCCCTGCCCAAACTGGCAAATAACCTGTCATCAGCTATTAAAAGAATGATATTCCTGGAGGAGAAAATTCTGTATCCCACCTCGGCTCGCAAGCTGAACACCAGAGACTGGGCTGATATAAAACTGGGAGAACCAGAAATCGGTTATGCCTGGGTTACAGCTTCCAATTTATGGGATGCCAATCTGGCCAGAACTATTGATACTACAGCAGATAAAATAATTAAGGAAGAATCAAGAGATGCCATGGAAGAGAAAAATATTCAACTATCGCAGGGTCAGTTAACTGCCGAGCAGATTGACCTGATGTTGAAAAACTTGCCCATGGATATCACCTTTGTTGATGAAAATAACCGGGTTTGCTACTATTCGGATACCCAGGATCGCCTGTTTCCCCGGAGCCCGGCCATTATCGGCCGGGAGGTTCAGAATTGTCACCCTCCCAAAAGTGTGCATGTTGTGAATGATATTGTAAAAAAGTTCAAAGAAAAGAAAAAAGATGTGGCGGAATTCTGGATTCAGATGGATGGGAAGTTCATTTATATTCGTTACTTTCCGGTTTTTGATAAAGAGGGAACCTATCGTGGTGTGATTGAGGTGTCTCAGGAGGTTTCAAAAATTAAAGGGCTGCAAGGAGAGAGAAGACTTCTGGATTGGTGAAATGAAGTGAATCAGGCAGTACGACGCTCGATAAAAGGGACAGGCCTTAACCTCAGGAAATACGGGAGAAAACCTTTTGGAGTGGCGGTCATTCACGGAGGGCCCGGAGCTGCCGGACAAATGGCAGGAGTGGCCCTGGAGCTTTCAGCTAATTGGGGAGTGCTGGAACCACTGCAGACAGAATCATCACTTAGCGGGCAGGTTGAGGAACTCAAAAGGATTCTGGAGAAAAATGGGGATCTGCCTGTGGTATTGATCGGTTTCTCCTGGGGAGCCTGGTTAAGCTTCCTGACTGCTGCCGGTTATCCGGAACTGGTAAAAAAACTGGTTCTGGTCGGAAGCGGACCGTTCCGGGAAGAGTACGCCGAAAACATACTTGAGACGCGCCGGAATCGCCTGAACCGGGAAGAGAGAAAGGAGGTGAATGACCTGATGGAAAACCTCATGAATCCTTCTGTTGCTGATAAAGATAAGATACTGTCCCGGATCGGATATCTGTTTTCCAGGGCTGATTCATTTGATCCCTCACCGCTGGAGACCGAAGACATTAAGGTTCGGTTTGATATCCACGATTCTGTTTGGAAGGAAGCAGCCCAACTGAGACAGAGTGGCGAACTCCTGAAACTGGGTGCCCGGATTCGATGTCAGGTGGTGGCCATCCACGGTGATTATGATCCCCATCCTTCTGAAGGTGTGGAAAAACCTTTATCAGGGATTTTAAAACGCTTTCGATTCATACTGATGAAAAATTGCGGCCACATGCCCTGGGTTGAAAGACAGGCCAGAGAAGAATTTTTTAAAATTCTCAGAGAGAACTTAATTTGAACAGAAAAGATAATGTCTGGATTCTTTTTTTAAGGGCCCGTTTTTTTTGATTGTTTTACGGATCTGGAGTGAAGGAAAATAACCAGTATGATAAAAACGAAAACGGCGCCAATGATATACCAGCCATTGGAATTTCCCCCTTCCAGCAGCCCGGTCCCGATGGCTAAGAAGGTGAATAGGACAAACCCTATGGCTCCGAACAACAACAAAGAAAAATGAAAGGTCTTACGATCTCCTGATCTGAGTTTTTGATAGAATTCCGGAATTTTGTATTTGATACTGAAATAACCCACTATTCCTTTCATTTTCTGGATTCCGATCTCCCAGTGTTTGACCTGAGCGCCATTTTTTTTTGAGATATTTTCTGATGCCCGGTACTTGTATGTTCCGTCCACTTTTTTCCATTTAAAACTTTTCCGGAGTAAAATCAATCCGGCTATCATAATCAGAAAAAAAATGATTGCCGGGATAACAAAGATAATAAACATTTTATTACTAAAATATTTTAAAACAATATAAATAAAAAATCAATTTCAGATTTTATTTAAGGTTCTCTTTTCAAATGCTTGAAGTAATTTTGAAGCCCTGGTCTGCTAACTGTCCGATCCGGTGACTCATCCAGTGAACAACTGCTTCATCATGAGAGATAAATACATAGCTGATCAGCATCTCTTGCTGAAGATTTTTTAAGAGCTGGAGAATCTGGGCCTGAGTCGAGAGATCCAGTGCAGAGGTGGGCTCATCCAGTACAATCACCCGGGGTTTCAACATAAGGATTCTGGCCAGTGCCACGCGTTGATTGATTCCTCCCGATAACTGCCATGGGAAATAATGAAGAAGGTCGGAGTGAAGCCCAACCTGTAAAATGGTTTCTTCTGTTAACAGGCGATGATCTGCGGGAGATAACCGGGTAATGATCCGCAAATCGTTTAATATCCGGGAAATGGTTTTTTTCGGATTTAAGGCGCTTTCCGGATCCTGAAACATCATTTGCACCTGGGAACGGAAGTAGCGAAATTCCCTGGGATTCAGCTCACGAATATTTTTTCCACAAAACTTCACTTGTCCGGAAGTGACCGGTTCCAAACCGGAAATAATCTTTCCCAGAGTGGTTTTTCCCGCACCGGATTTACCCATAATCCCAAGGGTTTTTCCCTTTTCAATCTCCAGTGTTACCTCGGTAAAAAGAGGCAGCCGGGGTTTATTTTTTTTGAGTACAAAAGTTTTATTTATTTGCTCGAGGTTCAATACAGATGACATTTTACCTTTTCCTGATCCATGGTTTTCATTTCCGGATTTTGGGAAGCACAGTGTTTTAGTCGATAATGACATCGGGGATGGAATCGACAGCCCGATGGTAATTGATCAAGACTGGGGGAAGTTCCGGGGATCGGCTGGAAGCCTCTTTCAGGGGATGAATTAAGTAAAGCTCTGGAATAGGGGTGGAGAGGTTCTCTGAAAAACCGCTGGGTTTCTGATATTTCAATGATCTCTCCGGCATACATCACTGCCAACCAATCACCCATTTCTCTGGCCACCTGGGTATCATGGGTAATCAGCAGAAGGCCGCTTTGATACTGATTTTTTACTCTTTTCATTTCATCAATGATCAACTCTCTGGTTGTTCTGTCCAGCCCCTTGGTGGGCTCGTCGGCGATAATAATTTCCGGTCGGGTGAGCAGTGTGGCTGAAATCAGTAATCTCTGTCTCATGCCACCTGAAAGTTGATGGGGGTACATTTTTAGAAGAGAGTTTGACTCTTCAAATCCCATTGAATCCAGCATGAGTATAACCTGTTTTTTTGCCTCCTGTTTTTCAATTCTGGTATGCAGCAGGAGTACTTCAATTAATTGGTTTTCAATGGATAGGACCGGATTCAATGCTGAATCAGGATTTTGGACAATGATTGATAACCGGTTTCCCCGGAGTTTTTCCATTTCCTTTTCACTCAATTTTAAGATATCGAGTGTACCCAGTTGAATCTGTCCTTCAATTCGGGCCTTTGAATCCAGTATTCTCATAATTGCTCGGGCAATGACTGATTTTCCACAGCCACTTTCCCCTAAGATAGAGATTGTTTCTCCCCGGCTACAATTAAATGAGATATTATCCACCACCCGAAGCGGGCCTTTATAAGTACTGAAGGTTACGGTTAACTTTTTTATGTATAAGGTATTAGCCATTACTCAATTATTATACACCCCATAGAGATTTGGCTGTTTTTCTTCAACCCTTAATCCCAGCCACATAATCACAAATACAACCGACATAATGCACAATCCGGGTGGAAGATACCACCACCACATATTATTGACAAAACCACCCTTAACAAAGGCAAAATTGATCATCATTCCCCAGCTTTTACTGGAGGGGTCTCCCAGGCCCAGAAAAGAAATGGAGGCTTCGGCAGTCATGGCCGTGGCCAGATTAATTAAAAATTTAGGGAAAACAATCTCCTGGATGTTGGGAAGAATTTCTGAAAACAGGATAAATCGACTTCTGAATCCCAGGCATTGATCACTTTCTATAAATGCCATCTCCCTCACCTGTTTGGTTTTGGATCTCACCACCATTGTGGTCGATGGCCACCAGAGTAAACCGAGTATAATGGCAGTCATCCAGTAACTCGGTTTAAAAAAAGCAGTTAAAAGGATGAGCAGGGGAATTTTTGGG
>DAOWKX010000102.1 GCA_030639705.1 Candidatus Aminicenantota bacterium | reverse complement strand
CCATTAAAAAGAATAATCGATATATGGGCCTGACAATTTATACCCGGAGATCAAGAAGCAAAAGCATGGGGTCGGACCATAGTCCCTTTGCCCGGCGGAATATTCCCTGGATTTTCTTTTTCGCAGCCACGACTGCAGATTATCACCAGCCCAGTGACAGTTTTGACAAGGCCAGCATGGATTTAATTCAAAAATATGCCCGGCTCACCTATTTGATTGCTTTTGAATTGGCCAATCAATAAAATGGAGTGATTCATTCAGTTAAATTGGTCAAACCAGAGGATCATTCCCAAAAAGCATTCTGCAGCTGATGTCTCATGATTACCGCCTTTTATGGTAACCAGGGATATATTCACCCCTCCATTATTTTTTAGATTATTGACTGTGGTGAGTGCATTTTGATAAGGAACCACCTGATCTTCATCACCATGGAAGAACCTGATCGGGGCTTGAGGTGTCCAGTTTAATAGAGTGTTGTCTTGAAACGCAGAGATCACCGCTGTTTCACTCCCATTAAGAAAATTGTCTCTGAAATTCTGGTTTATTAGCTCAGAGAAAGAATTTGGAAGCTGGTTGATGATTTGGCCCCAGGTATAGGTCCCGTCATACAGGTCCGGCATCAAGCTATGGTAAGGGGAATTGAATATCTCATCCAGCCGGTTCCATTGATAAATATCATTGTAGGCAGTAAATAGGTAGCCAATATAGCCCATATCAACATATTCTTTTGTTTGAAAAACCGTTTTTATTGTTCCATACAGATCATATGGCCCGGCCATGGGCGCGACTGCAGTTATATTGAATTCACCACTATGATTTTGTTCGATTTCCTTCTGGGTGGCCAGGGTCAAATATCCTCCTTCAGAATATCCGGATAAAAACAGTTTACCATTAAAAAGGATGTCATTCTCATTGCAGTATTTTTGGGCAGCCCTCATGAAGTCAACTATCACCGATGCATTTGCTGTGGCATGACAATAAGGATGCATCAAAGTTGAAAATCCAAATCCTAAATAATCCGGAACACAGACTAGATATCCCAGAGATGACATGTAGAGGCCAGCTATTCCTGCTATCGAGTTTAAGGGACTTTCTGATGCCACCAGATTCCGTTTTGATTCCGTTCCATGCTGTAGGCTGAGCAGAGGAAGCACCTGATCTGTAACCGGTATCATGAAAGCACCGGATGCCTGGACCAAGGTTCCGTCAACATCAATGGTTTGATATACGATTCGAATCGCTTCTACCGGGTAATGGAGTCCTATGATATTTGGAATACCAAGATTTGTCCATAATTGCCTGATTTCAGTGATGGAATAGGTGTTTATCAGGTTCGAACTTATAATATCTCCACGGTTATAGGCCCCACCATTATCCAATATACAGTGACTGAAACCCGTGAGGTAAATTAAAATCAGAAGATAAATAATTTTTTTCCCATTCATCTAATTCTCCAAAATATGCTTGAAAAGTCTTGGTGTTTTTTTTTGATTTTTTAATCCAATCTCTTTTTGGCTTTACAAAAATTTCTATATTTTGAGGATGTCAGTACTTCCTCAATAATCACATCAAAATAGTATGATCCCTTCTCGGATGGAGAGTATGGGATTGTAAAACTGAGTGTTTTGGTGTCTAACATCTCTTCTCTTGATTTGGTGATTACTTTTTCTTCTGTGATTTTGTCAATTTTTTTATAGTTTCGGTAGATGTAGACCTCGATATTAAATTTAGCCATCATTTTGTCATTGTTCTCTTCTAAACTGAGTTTTTTTACCGGGATTTCGATTTGCAGGGCATCTTTGCCAAATTTAGCATTAAACTTGAATGCCCGTTTGAGTTCTGATTTATTTCTTAAATCCAGAGTGAATTTTACCAAATCCAGGGCGGTTAACAAAGTTGCAGGTACGCGGATTAATCTGAGTTTTCCGAAGCCATTCATATCCACAAATACCAGGCCCAGTTGGTATCGGTAATAATACCATCTTTCCATGGGGTATCTTTTGGTTTCTAGTAATGCACCGGTCATGGGATGTGTGCGGGTATAATCACCGAATTCTCGCCTATCTGGAAATCCTAATTGAAGAAGGATTCGACCGCGTTCTGTACCCCATCCTGTGTCTGACCCTTTACCTTCTCTGAACCAGCGATTGGCATATTTGATTCTTTCCTCAAATGCCATTTTATTTTCATTTTCTTCTGTTTCCATAGTGGGATCTCTTTTTTCCCAAAATTCCTTAATGAATTCTTTTTTAGATTTTTCATCCGGTAGGTGTTTGTATATGGACAATTCCTCACTGGTCATGATTAATCGTGATTTTTCAAAGAATGAATCATGAAAGGGATCTTGAATGATTTTCTTTTTTGGACTGCAGGCCGTTACCATCATAATCATCAACCAAACTGCTATTATTGTTAACCTTTTTTTCATCGTGCCTCCTCAGCGATTCGGGTTCTGTTTTAATTTTTTCCTTGGTTATATTATATATTAAATCTCATGGATTTTCAAAATCTTAATCCGTATTTGAGTGCCAGAGATTATCTGAAAAAGAAGCAGAATCCCAGGTTGTATTTAAAACCACTCAGGTCCAGTTTTCCAAAGCCCTCAAAAAAGGATGATAATTGCCCTTTTAGATATTGGTATTTTGCTTCAAGGAATAAACCGAAAAAGGGGCCAAATCTAAAGCCAATACCTGCTTTTCCATTGAATCCTGCGGTATAGGTGCTGGTTTCAGCGTATCCTTCCTGAACAGTTAAATCTTCGAAGTTAATAAAATCTCCCCATTGCTCATATCTCCAGCCATAAATACCGACACCGGCTCCTACGAAAGGAAAAATCAGTTTTTTATACCCTATTGGGTAGAGTTTAACATTCACTTCAAGAGAAGTAATCCTCAGGGAAAGATTTTGATAAATCGGAGTACCATCTTCATATTCCCAGTCCCGGTACTGGCTATAAATGGTTTTTTGATAGAGCCCCCCTTCCAGGGATAGGGATAGAATATTGTTGATAAAGAATTCATACTCTGCACCGTAAAACAGTTCCAGCATGTCTTGTTTTCCCAGGGCAAGGTTTTCCATGTTTATTTCCCATAGATCGGAATCCAATGATGGCTGGAATAGCCCAACTTTGAGTTGCAGTATTTGTCTTCCCATGACCATGCCACTTAAAACAGATATGGATAATATGATTACGAGTATTTTTTTCATTTTTACCTCCAGAGAAATGATGCAATTTTGTTGCCATCTGAAAATGGGGAAAAAACCAATAGAATGTCCTTATTAGAGGACACCTGAAATTTTAACTGTTTTTTTATTCCTTTTTTTGATTGAATCAGATTTATTGTTTCAGGAACTTCATGATTTTTTCTATTTTCGGAACCGAATTGAACCGTTTTATTTCTTGACCTTTTTTAAAAATGACGAGAGTGGGGACACCCATGACAAAATATTTTTTGGCAATCTCGGGTTCTTCGGCAACATTCACTTCAAAGGCACTGATGTTCAATTCATTTAATTCTTCCAGCAGTCTGGAAATCAACGGGGGAATCTTCAAACATGGAGCACATCCCGGTGCACTGAAATCAATCAGTACAAATTCAGAGGTATTCAGTTTTTGTTCAAATTCTGTTGATTTCAATTTTTCCATGACCTCTTTGTTTTTTTAGTTTTCCATGAGTTCTTTGATTTTTTCCCTTAGCTGTTCTGGCTCGGAGGAACCCAGCTGGATATGGGCGATATTGCCAGATGTGTTTATGAACACTATTGCAGGAATACCGGTGACAAAATATTTCATGTGATCCTGACCTTCATCGGATATGGCTATAGGATAGGGAATTTTTTGTCGGCTGACAAATTTTTTAATAAGCGAAATTTCTTCTGCTTTATCCACTTCATTCCGATTTTCAATTCCATCCCGATACATTCCGTATAATTTTGTAAAGCCAATAATAATCAAATTTTTACGGCTGTATTTTTGATATAGTTCAACCATAAGAGGTATGGTATCCCGGCAGGGTGTACACCAGGTAGCCCAGAAATCAATGATAATTAATTTACCTTTCAGGTTATTCAATGAAAGAGCGGGCGAGTTGAGCCAGGTTTCCGCAGATAGAGAGGGGGCCGGTTTCCCAATGAGTTCAAGTTGCGACAACCGGGATGTGAACATATGCTTCTCCATGGGATTACTTGCCATTGTAATCGCTTTTTTCATAAGAATTTTTGATTGATACAGCTCATTTTTTCTATAGGCCACAGCAGCCAGGCTGGAATATATTCGGGCCTTGAAAATGTTGAATTCAGCAGGCAGGTCCTTGGCATTGAGAATTTTATTACAGTATTCCTCTCTCACCATTATATCTTTTCCTTTTAAGGCAAAGTACAGACATGTGGAAAAGAAATCTTGATCCCTTTTTACTTCGGATTCTATCTCCCTGAATATATTCAGGGCTTTATCACTTTTTTGCCGGGCTAGGAGAATTTGGATTTTCACTAATTTTGCCTCATTGATAAATCCGGTTTTTGTGAAGAGAACCGGATTTATAATTCCTTCTGCTTTTTCATATTGCCGTAAATGAATAAAAATTTTGCTTTTTATGATTTCACGCTCCTCACTGTAAGGGACCGCTTTGCTTCTCTTTAATAATTTCTCCAGTTCTTCATTTTTTTCCTGTACAATTTTGACAAAATTTTTTCTAACATCTGGTTGATTTAATTGTTTTTTAAATTTCAGTTGAATGGTTTTATACATTTCTGAAAATGTGGTAAGGTCAACCTTTTCCTCAGAGGTCTGACACGATAGCATCAGAAGAGTTATCAGTGTAATCAATATCCATGTTTTTTTCATTGTTCCTCCTGAAATATCCATCAATCTTTAAATTGAAACAGAAGTTTAAATTCTTAATTTTATTTTTTTTTCTATTATTTCAAAGGTTGCCGGAAGGGTTCTGCCGATTTCACCATCATATTCAATGTTGACGATTTCATCGGAAGAAATTTCTATCTTTTTTACCCTGTGGATGAATACCTTGGGATTTTTTGCTATTGTACCTCTATAAAGATGAGGAATGTTGTATATTATCTCTAACTTTTTCATGTCTTCCACCAATACCAGATCAAAAAATCCATCATCAGGTTCTGCATTTGGAGCGATCATCATTCCACCTCCGAATATTCTTCCGTTGGCAATAGCACCGATTAAAAATTTTCCTTCAATCTCCTGAGATTCATCCATTTTTATTTTGACCAATTTGCTTTTGTAATTTTTTAGTGTCAACAGGAGACCTTTATAATATACAAGAGGTCCTCTTTTTATCGAGGGAATATTAGCTAATTTTTTAATCACTTCAGCTCCCAGGCCAAAATCAGCAATATTAATGAAAAATTGACATTTTTTATCTCTGCTCTCCGGGTTAAAGGTAATCTTACCAACATCTATTTTTTTTGTTTTTGATTTTTTAATTAATTCAACTGATTTTTCAAACTCCCGGGGAATCTTCAGGAACCGGATAAAATCAGACCCGGTTCCGGATGGAATGATTCCAATTGATGCATCCTCATTGATTGTATCAAATGAGTGTTGTTGAAAAAAACCATTGGTGATTTCGTTTAATGTTCCGTCACCGCCAACTCCAATTATCAGGTCAAATCCCTCCATGAGAAGCTTTCGTACAATCTTGGTGGCCTGTTTGGGTTTTTCTGTAAAAATATATTTATATTCTTTGAAATAATATTTGACAATTTCTTTTATTTTGCCCCATCTTTTTTCGGTTTTACCCCGTGCGGAAAAGGGATTTACAATTACATGAACTTTGTTTAGGCTCATGGGATACTCCTGTAGATTTTTTTTCCCTCAAATCCCCCCTCCAGTAATATACTTTTTTTAACTGATTTAATTTCTTTCATCGTTTACTAAGTACCTAATCCAATACTTCAACTGTACCCTTTGATTTTGCCGGGGGCGAATCGGTAATGACTATACGGCCTTCTTTGGTAGTATATTTATATAACTTTTTCCGGGGTTTTGGTTTTAAATAGTTAGTGTAATTGAATCCCATGTACTTCATGGCCCGTTTGATATAGTTTCTGGTTTCCCGAAACGGAGGGATCCCTTTGTATGACCGTATCGCTTCTTCTCCGGCATTGTAGGCTGCCAGGGTAAGAGGAAGATTCTGGTTGAATTTTGAATAAAGAAATTTGAGATGCTTTATCCCCGCTTCCAGATTATCATCGACATTAAACCTGTTTTTTACTCCATATTTTCGGGCTGTTTCCGGCATTAGCTGCATAAGCCCGATGGCTCCTTTTTTGGAAATTGCATAGGGATTGAAACTGGATTCGGCTCTCACAACTGAAATGATTAAATCTTCTCTGAGCTGATATTTTTTGGCCAGACGCTTTATTTTTAATAGGTAGATATAGGGGATGGGCTGGGAATAGGTTTTGTTTTTAAATGAGACTTTTTTTTGGTTGGCGTAACCAGAGGATTTGTTGGTGACCGTTATTTTACCGTTTTCATCTTGCTTTACAATGATTTCTGCATTCAAGCATATAATTACGAGTAATCCTAAAATCAGTACCGTCTTGATTTTCATGTCAGGTGTTTTTTTAATATTTCGGAAATATCATTTTTGAAATGAGGAATGTTTTTTATGGGTTTTCCTCCGGCTTGGGCAAAATCCGGTCTTCCTCCTCCGTTTCCATCAACCAGCCGGGCAATTTCTTTTACAATAATACGAGCGTCCAGCTGATTAGTTAGTGTCTTAAACACAGAAACAATGATGGCTGACTTTCCGTTTATGTTGGATAACAGGATTGAAATGCCTTTGTTTTTGTTTTTTATTTCATCTGCCAGAGACCTTAATTGGTTCCGGCTGGAATCGTCAATATATTCGATCACAGTCTGAACATTATTGATTGAAATCCCTTCGTTGATCATTTTAAATGAACTCTTTTTTTGATCAGCTTCATCGGTTTTTCTGATTTGCTTTTCTTTTTCTCTTGAGGTTTTGTCCATTTCGACTAAGAATTCAAATATCATATTCTGTTGTTGACCGAAATAGTGTTGGATTTTGTTTAAAATTTCTGAGCTTTTCTGGAGGTGAAGAAATGCGGTTTCACCTCCGATAGCTTCGATTCGTCTAATTCCAGATGAGATGGATGATTCGGATAGTATTTTAAAAAGTCCGATTTCACCTGATCGCTGCACATGGGTTCCGCCACATAATTCTTTTGAAAAATTTCCCATTGAAATAACCCTTACCTGATCCGAATATTTTTCCTGAAAAAGGGCAATGGCTCCTTCCTCAATGGCGGCTTCATAATTCATATGGTCAGATTCCGTTGACAGGTTTTCTCTGATTTTCAGATTTACTATTTCTTCAATTTTTTTTTGTTCTGTTTCATTGAGTGGTTTAAAATGGGTGAAATCGAACCTGAGTTTGTCAGGGCCCACATATGAACCAGCCTGTTTCACATGAAGTCCCAATACTTCTCTCAATGCATAATGGAGCAGGTGAGTGGCAGAATGGTGGATAACGGTGTTTTGCCTTTTTTCCCGGTTAACCGATAAGACCAGCCTGTCACCTGGTTTTAATGTTCCTTTTTTTAGCTGGGCCAGATGAATAATCGCACCGGCAGGATGTTTTTGAGTATCGGATATTTCAAGGTATACATTTTCATTTTTTCCAATTCCAGAATCACCGATTTGGCCACCTGATTCTGGATAAAAAGGTGTTTTGTTAAACACCAGAATAAGGTCCTTGAATGGTGATTTTTCGCTTTTTTTAACTTCATGGACTTCTCTGTAGCGATCATGAGCGGTTGTGGCTGTGTAGATGGCTATTAAACTAACCTCTTCCATCAGATTGTCGTAGCCGGTGAATTCTGTTTTATATTTTTCTATATTTTCGAAGTGTTGACTGGTTTTTTTCTTTTTGCTTAAATCCAGCCTTGATTTTTCCCTCTGGGTTTCCAGATCTTTCTGAAATCCCTGGTGATCGATTGAGATATTTTTTTCAGTGGCCAGGTCAATGGCAAAGTCAAGTGGAAACCCATAGGTGTCTGAAAGGGTGAAAAGATCTTTACCCGGAATGATTTTTTGTTCAGCTTCCAGGGCTTTATTGAGAATTTCTTCGAATCGCTTCAGTCCGCTCACAAGTGTTCGGTTGAATCTCTCTTCTTCTGAAATGACCACTTCGGATATAAAATCCCGATTATATTCCAGTTCAGGGTAAACACCCTTCATGATATCCACTACTTTTGTGCTTATTTTATATAGGAACGGTTTTGTGAATCCGAGGGATTTCCCATGTTTGGATGCTCGTCTCAAAAGCCTTCTCAAGACATATCCGCGTCCGTCATTTGCCGGCAGAACCCCATCCGAAATTAAAAATGACAGGGCTCTTATATGGTCGGCAATCACTTTTAAATCAACCTGATTTTGATTATTGTCCGGATCTACAGAGGACAGTTCAGCAATATAATCAATGATGGGTTTAAAGAGATCGGTTTGATAGTTGCTGTCAACATCTTGGAGTAGCGAGGTCAATCTTTCCATTCCCATTCCAGTATCAATGGAGGGCTCTGATAGTGGATGGAGTTTCCCTTCTTTATCCTTATTGTATTGCATGAAAACCAGATTCCAAATTTCTACAAATCGTTTGTCATTCTCCATGAGGTTTGCCGTGCCGTATGACTCTCCTTTATCAAAATGAATCTCGGAACAGGGTCCGCAGGGTCCGGTTTCGCCCATTTGCCAGAAATTGTTTTTTTCATCTAACCGGATAATTTTTTTGGCGGGGACACCGATTTTTTGTTCCCAGATTTGGAAAGCGTCATCATCCTCTATGAAGACAGAAACCCATAGTTTTTCTGGCTTGAATTTATAATATTGGGTTAATAGTTCCCAGGCATATTCGATTGCTTTTTCTTTAAAATAGTCGCCAAAAGAAAAATTTCCTAACATTTCGAAAAAAGTGTGATGGTATTCGGTTTTTCCCACCTCATCAAAATCATTGTGTTTTCCGGACACGCGCATACATTTCTGAATACTGACAGCTCTCTTATATTCACGGATGTCTTGTTCGAGGAAAACATCTTTAAATTGATTCATTCCAGCGTTAGCAAATAGTAGTGTCGGATCCTTGGCGGGAATCAAGGGTGAGGATAAAACCTTATAATGTTTTTTTTTGCTAAAATAAGAGAAAAAGATTTCTCTTATTTCTGAATGCTTCATAGATTGTCAATATCCAGTAAATTATGATCCTTTAAATCCGAATCCATACCGTTCTTTGATTCATTGGATTCCCCGATTTCCGACATCCTTTTTTCAATTTCTTGTTGCGACATATCTTTGGTGGATTGTATTCCGATTTTTTTGAGTTTAAACTCATCGGGATTGGATGCCCATTTTAAGGCTTCATCATAACTGATAAATCTCTTTTCATAAAGAAAGAATAGCGATTGGTCGAAGGTTTGCATTCCGTATTGAGATACCCCCTGGGTAATCGCTTCTTTAATTAGCTTTGTCTTCTCGGGTATCGTGATACAATCCTGAATAAAGGGTGTGTTGACTAATATTTCAACAGCAGGAACCCTCCCTTTTTTATCCGAACGCGGTATGAGTCTCATGGATATAACGGCTTTCAGAACAGCTGCTAATTGTATTCTGATCTGTTTCTGATGATGGGGAGGAAACATGGATATGATTCGGTTAATGGTTTCTGGTGCATCCAGGGTATGAAGGGTTGAGAGCAACATATGGCCGGTTTCTGCGGCGAGCAATGCCGTTTCAATGGTTTCCAAATCTCTCATTTCCCCCACTAAAATAACATCAGGGTCTTCTCTCAGGGCACTCCTTAATGCGGTTGTAAAATTATTGGTATCCTGGCCGACTTCTCTCTGGTTCAAAATACTTTTTTTATCCCGGTGCAGGTATTCGATGGGATCCTCTATGGTAATGATATGTTCAATCCTATGGGTGTTGATGTGATCGATCATGGCAGCCAGAGTGGTTGATTTGCCGCTGCCGGTTGTTCCGGTCACCAGTACCATGCCTCTTCGTTCATCGGCTATTTTCTCCAGTACCAGAGGTAAGTTTAAATCCCCTATGTTTTTTACCTGGGTGGGGATAACCCTTAGAACCATCCCCATTGCTCCCCTCTGGTGAAAGACATTGCATCTGAATCGCCCCAATCCCGGTACACTGTGAGCCATATCGATTTCGTGTTCTTTTTTGAATTTATCCTTTTGTTGGGCGTTCATGATTGAAAAAGACATGGCAATGGTATCTTCCTGCATTAGCCGTTTTAATTCCACCAGGGGATGCAGTTTACCGTTTAATCTCAGGACTGGATGATTTCCCACCTTGAGGTGTAAATCAGATGCCTCCCTTTCTACAGCTATTTTTAGAAGATCATCAATGTTCATTTTAGTTCTCCTGCAATTCTCTTATATAATATATTATATAATCAAGCAAATATCAAGTTTTCAAAGAACTGATCACCTGGTCCATCGGACTTTTAACCATAGAGGATTCAGTTTAATTGATGCCAGTTATTCTCTTTTGTCTCGATATCTATGCGAGTATGATTTTTCTATAAATTATAGATTTGATTATAGTCGGTGATTTCCACATCCTTTATTCCGGCAGAACTCAGTCTGGATTTCAGGCTGTGAAGGGCTTTTTCTTCACCATGGACCAGGAATATTTTCTTTAACCGGCTTAGATCATGCCGGAAAAGCCATTTGATGATTTCCTGGTAATCCGCATGACCTGAAAAGGCGTTGAGTGTGTGTATTTCCGCATTCACTTTGTACATTTTTCCGAAAATTTTCACTTCTTTTTGCCGTTCCACCAGTTTACGGCCCAGGGTATTCTCTGCCATAAAACCCACTATGCCAATGATATTGGCAGGATTTTCAATATTATTTTTTAAGTGATGAAGAATCCTTCCGTTCTCTGCCATACCGCTGGCTGAAATGATAACCGCCGGACCTTTTTTGGAATTTAAAGCGATTGATTCTTTCGTAGAAGT
>DAOWKX010000078.1 GCA_030639705.1 Candidatus Aminicenantota bacterium | reverse complement strand
TAGGCGCGGACGGACTCGAACCGTCGACTTCTACCGTGTCAAGGTAGCACTCTAACCAGAACTGAGCTACGCGCCTAGATGATATATCCAATACCTTTATCTTACAAGTTCCTTGAGTTCTTTTCCAGGAACAAATTTAACCACTCTCTTCTTTGGTATTATTATCTCGGCACCAGTCCTTGGGTTTCTACCCTTTTTCTGTTTTTTTTCTAAGGTTTTAAATGTTCCAAATCCGACCAATGTTACTTTCCCATCTCCTCCGGATAATTCAGAACCAACAATCTCCACAAACGCATCAATCACTTTTATAGCATCGCTCTTTGTAATGCTTGAATCTTTAACCATCTCAACTGCCAATTCATTCTTATTCATATTGTATTCCTCCTTTATGAAATTCTTAATTTACATGATATTGCTCACAAAGTCAATACTACAGTGTTAAAAAACTAAATCACCAAGCTCATATCGATTACAGATAAAATGATTTACCCTGAAATTGATGAAATTAAGCTTATATTTTTAATAAGGTACCTTTCGTTTTTTTGCTCATTGTAGCTTTTTTTTCACTTCCACCATTACCATTCTTGAAATACTTTTCAGTGTATCCACCACCCCATTTCCTTTCAGAGCAATGGCTTCCACCACCGGTTCACCCTTTTGTCTTAGGGACTCAATCAACTCATCAACTGGAGTGATGTTGGGAAGATCCCTTTTATTCAGCTGCAGGGTGTAAGGTAAGGGATAAAAATCAATTTTATACTCTTTCAGGTTTTCGATCATATCAGAAATACTCTCTATATTCGCCTCGAAACGTTCTCTCTGTGAGTCGGCAACAAAGACCAGACCATCCACACCCTTTAAGATTAATTTTCGGGAACTGCTATAGTAAATCTGTCCGGGTACCGTGTATAAATGAAATTTTACTTTATAGCCCCTGATCATACCCAGATCAAGTGGAAAAAAATCAAAAAACAATGTTCTTTCGGTCTCGGTGGCCAGGCTGACTAATTTTCCTTTATTTCCTGCTTTTACTTTTCCATATATATATTTTATGTTTGTGGTTTTTCCACTTAAACCAGGCCCGTAATAAATAATCTTGAAATTAATTTCCCGCGTTGAATAGTTTAGAAACGACAAATCTAATCTCCAAATATCTCATCAATATCCTCATCTGACACTCCCTCAAAGGGAGAGCCTTCATCCTTAAATATATCCGATTTCAATTTTTCCTTGATAATAATAAAAACATCCTTTAATTCTTTGGCAGCGGTTTTCACTCTAAATCGGACAAGTCCCAGGTTTGATGTGTTATCAAAAATGACAATGAGCATGGTTCGATCATCAATCATAGAAACATGTAAACTCTTATTTGCTGACTCTGTCAGGACACTGGGAAATTTATCAACCTCTAACATTTCAGCGATACAGTTAACCGCTGCCATGCTCCCGGCAATCAATGATGAAATCGAATTTAAATAGGAATCTTCCATGTCACCTGTTGATGCAATACAATGGCCCTCTGAATCAGATATGAAAACAATTTCCGCTTTGGTATTCTTCTTTAGTTCATCTAAAATATTTTTTATTAAAACATATTCTTCATTGTATATTATAAAATTTTCTTCCATCTAATTAATTTAATATTTACAATTAAAGAAATCCTGATTTTCTATTTGGTATATCAGTCTGTAAAAAAATGCTTTTTTAATCATAAAATCAATTATATCACTTTATTTATAAAAAAGGCAATAAAAAATTATCAGTGCCCTATTATATTTTTGTTCGGCTTTCAATTGCCCTGGCAATGGTTACGGAATCCACATAATCAATATCCGCGCCGATGGGAAGCCCCATTGCAATCCTGGTTATTTGAATTCCATATCCCCTTAACATTTCCGTTATATAATGAGCTGTTGCATTTCCTTCTGTGGTTGGACTCGTAGCCAGGATAATTTCATCTACCGGTCCGCTGTCCAGCCGCTTTTTTAGACCGGATATTTTCAATTCCTCCGGACCTATTCCCTTTATGGGTGATAAATTTCCATGGAGAACATGGTAAAGGCCATGGTATAAATTGGTTTTTTCAATCGATATGATATTAAATGGTTCCTCTATCACACAGATTTTACTGTGATCTCTTTTTTTATTAATGCAGATTTCACACGGATCCTGAGTGGTAATATTGAAGCAGATCGAGCATAAAAAGGTTTTTTCACGTGCATCCACAATGGCCCTGGCCAGTTCCATAGCTACTTTTTTCTCTTTTTTCAATAGAAAAAAACAAATTCTTTGAGCCGATTTCCGACCGATTGTGGGTATTTTTTTCAACTCTTCAATCAGTTTTTTAATGGGATAACTTAATTCGGCCATGATGGATTTATAATTTTCATAGTCCTGGAAAAGGAAAACCACCGGGCATCCCTGGAATTCCCCCGGGTAAGCCTCCAATTTCACTTTTCATTTTATCATCTACTTTGGCCTGGGCATCATTAATTGAGGCGATGATTAAATCCTGTAACATTTCTATATCTTCCGGATCGACAACATCTTTTGATATTGATAGCGATATTATATTTTTATGGCCATTCATGATGACCTGAACCATTCCCCCGCCGGAATTTCCCTCCACCTCAAGGGCATTCATTTTATCTTCCATTTCTTTGGCCATGTTCTGAGCCATATTCATTAATTTATTCATATCAGGTATTTTAGCCATTTTCTCCTCCTTTAATGATATCAATTGAGATAATTCTTCCTTTAATTTTTTTTATTAGACTATTTATTTTTTCATCTTTTTTGAGTTCATCAATCACTTTTTGCTCATCATTTATATCTTTTTCATCTGCTGAATTTTTGTTTCTCATAGAAACATTCTCTACGGAATTAGGGTTCTGGTAATCGCCGTCTGTTTTCTCTTCTTCAGTATCTGAAATGTGCTGAAGGCTCGGATTCTTTTCACTTAGAAACCGGTTGGATTTCATTTTGTCAATCACTTCTTCTATTGAAGTCAGAGTGGGAAAAAGAGATAATTTCAACAAAAGATATTCCAGGATAATTCTGGGATTCTCAGTATGT
>DAOWKX010000236.1 GCA_030639705.1 Candidatus Aminicenantota bacterium | reverse complement strand
CAGTTTTTCAATATATTCCTCAATCCCGCTGTCCAATTTGGGGCAGAAGGTAACCATGACCTTGCCCTTTAAAAACCGCTGGTGAAAGTCAGCAAAAGCAAAGGGTACACAATCGGCTGCCAGCAAGAGTTCTCCTTCCCGTAGATAGGGGGCATGGGGATTCAGCAACTTCAGCTGTACCGGCCAGTTTTGCAGAGTGGATTTGGGCTTATCATACCGGGGGCTATCTTTATCCCCCTGCCTTTCGCGCATATCCCTCATAGCTGCACCGGGACAGCCAAATACATGATGGTGTTCTTTTCCCTGACCGGAATGATCATCAAACTCAGAACCCAGCGATATGTCAATCTTTCTGTCTTTAAGATAATTGAGTGCCTGATTTAATAAATCGGTTTCATTGTGTTCTTTCAGGTGACGCAAATGGGCCAGAATAACATTGGGACCCTGTTTAACAATATTCTCCATCACCCTGATCTCATCATAGGGTTCGGCATCTCTTTCTTCCACCGATATCGCTCCCCTGGGACAGTTACCAATACAGGCGCCGAGGCCATCACAGAACAGATCACTGATCAATCTGGCCTTACCGTCTATTATCTGGAGAGCCCCCTCCGGACAGTCTGGAACACATAGACCACATCCATCGCAGATTTCGTCATCAATTTTGATTATCTTTCTTCTCATTATTTGACTCCTTTTGAGATAATAATATAACCTATTTGGTTATATTTAGCAACATTATTTGCCTCAGGTTTTGCAAATAATTGATACCATTAACCCCATTAATCATGGTATATCACCCGTGATTCTTTGGAAGTTACTTGAAGTGTTTGAAATAAACGCCATTCTATTATATAATAGCCAACATGCATATTCAGTTTATTCAATTTTGTCGACTTTCGGCTTCTGTTTAACAAAGGAAAAAAATGGCGTGGTTTAAAAAAACAGAAACGGAAAACAGAATCTCCGGTGAATTGAAGCTGGATATCTGGACCCGATGCCCTTCCTGTGAATCCCATATTTATAAAGAAGAATGGCATAACAATTTAAATGTATGCCCCAAATGCAATTATCACGACCGGATTTCCTGTATTCAACGACTCAATCTCCTCGTTGACAAAAATACTTATGTGGAATTAAATCCCGATATCACCCCGATAGATATACTTCATTTTAAAGATGGAAAAGGGAACTATAAGGATAAAATCAAAGAAACCATTCGAAAAACCAATCTTAATGAATCGGTCATCACCGGATATGGACAAATGAATGGCAAAAAGGTCGCCATAGCCATCATGGATTTTCGGTTTTTAGGTGGTAGCCTCGGAAGCGGGACCGGGCAAAAGATTTTTATGGCAGCCAATTATGCGGTAGAACATCACCTTCCCTATATTGTTATTTCTGCCTCCGGTGGCGCCCGCATGCAGGAAGGAATGCTTTCCCTGATGCAGATGGCCAAAACCTGCGCTGGAATCGCTCAATTGAAAAAGAAAAACTTACCCTACATATCAATCCTGACCGATCCAACCTCCGGAGGTGTCTCAGCCAGCTATGCAATGATAGGAGATGTCAATATGGCTGAACCCGGGGCTTTAATTGCCTTTGCCGGAAGACGGGTAATCGAACAAACCATCAAACAAAAACTTCCGGATAATTTCCAAACGGCCGAGTACCTTCGGGAACATGGCTTTATTGATATGATTATAAACCGGAAAGATATGAAAAAACGTATTTGTGAGATACTTGAATTTTATCAAAGATAAAGGAGTAGACAATTCCATACGAGGAGTAATAACAAATGCAAAAGGAACTAAAAAGCATTGAAATCAAAGATGTTTGTGTGAAATCCCGGATTCGTGAGGAACTGGGAGACATTGATGCTTTGGCCAAATCAATCAGCGAATTTGGACTCATATCCCCGGTACTCATTAATAAAAATATGGTACTCATTTCCGGTTTACGACGCCTTGAAGCTTGTAAAAAATTAGGCCATTCCAACATTCAGGCGCTGGTGGTGAACATTGAGGATGAAAATATCCTGTTTCAACTGGAATCCCAGGAAAACTTATGCAGAAAACCCCTGACCCCGGCTGAACTGGATAAGGGAATAGAAATGAAAAAGAGATTCGCACTGACCAGATTAAGGGGAAGAACATTTCTGGGAAATATCTGGAATAAAATAACCCATTTATTTAGAAAAAAAAGATAGTAACCGGATTAATATATTGATAATTTAAAAGGAATTGGATAATGGATTTAGAGTTCGAAAAACCAATAAAAGAGATCGAAAACAAAATTACTGAGTTAAAGGAACTCAGTATCAAATCTAAAGTTAATTTTACTTCAGAAATAACAGAACTGGAAAAAAGATGTCAAAAACAGATCGAAGAGATTTACTCCAATTTAACCTCATGGCAGATTCTCCAGATTGCCCGACACCCGAAGCGCCCGGTTCTTCAGGATTATATTCCTCTTATATTCAACAATTTCATCGAACTTCACGGGGATCGGGTTTATGGTGATGATCGAGCCCTCATCGGCGGATTTGCCACACTGGATCATCAGAAATTAATGCTCATCGGTCATAACAAGGGTAAAACAGTTGAAGAAAATGTTGAGAGAAATTTCGGAATGGCTAAACCTGAAGGGTATAGAAAGGCTTTGCGCTTAATGAAAATAGCTGAAAAATTCAATATCCCGATTGTCACCTTTATTGATACTCAGGGAGCCTATCCTGGATTGGAAGCAGAAAAAAGGGGCCAGGCTGAAGCCATTGCCAGTAATTTAACCGAAATGGCTCAAATCGAAGTCCCGATCATCACACTGGTTACCGGTGAGGGCGGAAGCGGTGGTGCCATCGGAATCGGAGTGGGCGACGTGATTTTGATGTTATCGTTCTCTATCTACTCTGTCATTTCACCCGAAGGCTGTGCTTCAATCCTCTGGAGGGATGCAAAATTTGCCCCGGATGCGGCAGAAGCCCTCCAAATTACTGCTCCGGCTCTACTTAAATTGAAGGTAATCAATGAAATTGTAAAGGAACCAATCGGGAGTGCACATCGAAATTACGGGGAAACCGCACTCAATATAAAAAAATGTTTGATCAAATATCTTCAGATTCTGAAATCCCAGCCGGTAAAAAAATTACTGAGGAGACGTTTTGAATTGTATGCCCAAATGGGCAATATAAAATCAAAACAAGGACTTTAAAATGACAGTAGAAAACAAGGATAAACCAAAAAAGAGACCAAAACAACAAATACGAATCACTGATACAACCTTACGAGACGCCCATCAATCGCTTTGGGCCACACGGATGAGAAGCGAAGATATTATGAAAGTGATTGATATCATTGATTCTGTGGGGTATTACTCCATCGAGGTATGGGGAGGAGCCACATTTGATGTCTGTCTTAGATTTCTCAGGGAAAATCCCTGGGAACGACTTCGAATGATTAAGTCCCGGGCAAAAAAAACCCCACTACAGATGTTATTAAGAGGACAAAACCTGGTCGGATATAAAAATTTTCCCGATGACCTGGTAGAACGTTTTGTGGCCTGGGCAGTGGAGAACGGTATTGATATTTTCCGAATTTTTGATGCCCTGAATGATACCAGAAATCTGGAAGCATCCATTCGAGCTGTTAAAAAATATGGTGCCCATGCCCAGGGAACTCTTTCCTATACCATCAGTCCGGTCCATACTGTGAAGAAATATGTCAAGTACGCCAAAGAACAGGTAGCACTGGGAATTGATTCCCTATGCATCAAAGATATGGCAGGAATACTTTCGCCAAAATCCGCTCAGGAACTGGTCTCTGCCCTGACCGGAGAAATTAATATCCCGATTCAATTACACTGTCATGCCACCAGTGGTATGGCTCCAACCACCTATGTTTCCGGTGTGAATGCAGGTGCGGAAGCCATAGACTGTGCCATCTCTTCAATGGCCGGCTTCTCATCACAACCTCCGGTTGAAACCATGTATACAATTTTTAAAGAAACCGACTACACAATCAATCTGGATACGGAAGCCATGAGAAAAATAAACGAATTTTTTCTTAATCTTATTCCCCAGCGGATTAAGGTTACCGAATACCGACCTCCAATCGATGCTGATATACTGGTTCATCAGATCCCCGGAGGCATGATATCAAATTTCAAATCTCAACTGGAACACCAGGGAGCTTTGGATAAATTATCAGAGGCACTGGAAGAAATCACAAAGGTGCGGAAAGATTTGGGATACCCTCCTCTGGTTACTCCGACCAGTCAAATTGTGGGAACCCAGGCCGTGTTGAACATCCTCGCAGGGGAACGATACAAAATGGTTCCCAATGAAGTAAAAAATTACCTTCGCGGTTTTTATGGTCGTCCACCTGCCCCTATTGATCCTAAATTTTTAAAAAAGATACTGGGTGATAAAAAGCCCATCGACCACAGACCAGCAGACGATTTGGAACCCATATTACCCAAGGCAACAGAGAATCTGGATCCCAAATTAATTGAAAATGAAGAAGACATCCTCTCTTATTGCCTGTTTCCAGAGCCGTCACTGGAATATTTTAAATGGCGTCGTCTGCCTCCGGAAAAACGACCAAAAACTCCGGCTGAAATAGAAGCAGAGAACATTCGAAATATAAATTCCAGCCCCATCAAAAACCTGTCACCTGAGAACACAAAAACAACAGATTATGGCCATCCATTGCTAACCAGCGATGACTATAAAGGAATCAGCTCTATTCTGGAAAAGGCCTCCCTGATTAAGCTCAATGAATTATCCTTCCAAAAGGGAGATTTGAGCATCACGGTTCGAGCAGACGGGGCAATCTCAACGCCAGCAGATAAAATTCAATCCCCCCCCCACCCTATTAAAACAAAAGAGTCATCACCGGAAGTGACTCAAGAAGAATCCCCTGAAGAGATCGCTGAATTAGAAGAAAAGATCAAAGACAAAATGGTTCAGACTATCAATGCAGTGATTACCGGAACCTATTATTCGTCTCAAAAAGCAGGAGATCCCCCTTTTATTAAAGAAGGTTTAGAAGTTGAAAAAGGGGACACAGTCTGTATTGTTGAGGCCATGAAACTGTTTAATGAGATCACTGCCCCGTTTAAATGTAAAATTATGAAAATATTGGTTAAAAATAGTGACCAGGTTCAAAAAGATCAACCATTAATGGCAATAAAAGAACTGTAAAACCTAGCCCCTGAATCCTCACAGGATTTCAAAGTAGATTAAAACCGTATCGATTTCAAAATTATGAATTTGATTCCGGGAATAAAAGCAAAAAATAGTTGACAAAAAAGGAAAAATATACTATAGTAAATAGAATGATTACAGTTTTGTAATTATTACAATATTGTAAGTTCAAATTTTGAGGAGTTAATTTGAAAGGAGGAAAAAATGATTAACAAAAAGATGACCGACAGTTTTAACAAACAGATTAATGAAGAGATTTTCTCATCATACCTTTATCTTTCTATGGCTGCATATTTTGATTCTCTGGGATTCAGTGGATTCTCTCACTGGTTTAAGCTGCAGGCCCAGGAGGAAATGTTCCATGCCATGAAATTTTACCATCACATTGTAGAAAGAGGCGGCCGGGTGCTGCTTCATGCTATCAAGGAACCTGAAAAAAAATGGGACTCCACCCTGAAAGCCTTTGAAGCCGCACTGAAACATGAGCAGCATATCAGTGCCTGCATCAACGACCTGATGGATCTAACCATGAAAGAAAAGGACTATGCTTCCAGAAGCCTGCTTCAGTG
>DAOWKX010000046.1 GCA_030639705.1 Candidatus Aminicenantota bacterium | reverse complement strand
GCTCCCATTGCTTTTGACCAGGCATTGGAAAGAATAAATTTCTGACCGTATTTTTTTTTATCCTTCATTCGTTTGGATGAAATTTCTCTAATTAACCGTAAATCCAATTTCAGATCGTTAGGATGACTCTGATAATAATTCCGCAATAAAGGATTTAATCCCAGGATCCCTTTTTCATCCGTCCATTGATTCATCAATGAATAAAATCTGGAAAAAACAACACCGGTTCTGGCATCTACCCTCGAGGTTTTGCCAACCTTTTGATAGTGGGGCTGATCGACAGCATATTTTTTTCTATTGAAGCTTTGCTCCGCACCTTGAAAATCAACACATCCGGTATAGGTATTAAGATCTTTCCCCGATTCATATCCAAAGAATCCCAATCCAGCTGATCCGATGGCAGCACCTGCCATTCCGCTGGCTTTTAAAAATGTTCTCCTGTTTAGGTTTTTTTTCATCTTGATCCCTTTTGATTACCATTTTAGAATCCGCAGGTTGAAAAGTCAATTCAGGCTTATGGTTAGGACCTTTAATAGTGATACTGATAAATAGTTCTTCTGTTTGAAAACTATAAAAAATGAATTAATATATTAATATAAGGCCAGGGATCATGAAGGAATTGCGGAAATTTGAATTTAAACAAATCAAAGAAATTACCGACGAGATGGTTCAGGAAATTTTTATTTCAGAAAAGGAAAAAAATGATATTCTCTGTCGAACCTGCAAGAATAAGATTTCAGCTATAGATAAAATGATAGAAATTGACGGAAAGCATAAGCATACCTTCAAGAATCCCATCGGAATTGCTTTTGAAATCGGATGTTTCCTGACTGCTTCAGGATGTACGGTTCTGGGTACCCCTACCTTGGAACATAGCTGGTTTTCAGGTTTAAGCTGGAATTTCGCATTATGTTCACACTGTTTTTCCCATTTGGGCTGGTATTTTCAATCATCAAAAGAATCTTTTTTCGGGCTTATACTTGAAAATCTTATTGAAAATTCAGCCACTCATTAAAAATTCTTGACATATTTTATTAAATCATTAAAATGGTATTCTTGTTGGTTATTTATTGTTTTAAAAGGGACTAAATGGCAGGAATATTTCATAGAGATGGATTATAAAAAAACAAAAAAACGATTTTTTTATCTGAATATCGGTCGAAAATTATTGCTCGGTTACCTGACCCTTATTCTGTTCACCATTCTCAACGCTTTTTTTGCGCTTCACTATTTGGAAAAGTTAAATACCATAAATGAGAGTATCAGTGAAACCAATATCCCCTTGTCAAGCACAACTGAAAAAATGATCGAGAGCATCTACTCCCAGGAATTATACGGACACCGATACACCATTCTGAAAAGCAAAAAGATGATGGAGCTGTTTTTAGACAGCGACCGGGAATTTAAAAATCAAATAAAAAAGATTCGTGATTTATTAGCCAAAAACAGCCCGCTCGGGAAACAGATAGCCGCCATTCATACCCAGTACACCACCCTATTTCAGGAATGGTTTAAAAATCAAGATAACCTTGGATCATCTCAAAAAGAATACGACACCCTCATTTCTGAAAAACAAAACCAGCTTATAAATTTGATTCAAGAGGTTTCAGATATGACCACCCGTGATCAGAATAAAAAAAACCAGGCCCTTTCATTAATTGGTAGTAAAGCATTCAGAGTTATCGCCATTATCTGCATTATCAGCATCATCATTGGGATAGGAGCAGCACTGGTAATTACCCACAATATTTCGACCCCTCTGGGACTTCTAAAAAAGGCAACCCATGAGATATCAAAAGGTAACTTTGATCATATACCGGAAATCAAGAATAATGATGAAATCGGAGACCTGGCCCATTCTTTTAACGAAATGGCAAAACGTTTGAAAAATATTGAGGAAATGTACCTGGATGCCAATCCTCTGACCCGTTTACCCGGAGGTGTTGCCATTGAAAACGTTTTAAAAAAGCGAATGAGTGCCGGAACTCCAATTGCTTTTTGCTTAATTGACCTCGATCATTTTAAGATTTTCAATGACCATTACGGTTACTCACAGGGGAATAAGGTTATCATAGCCACAGCTAAACTTATTGAAGATGCCATTGAAAAATATGGAAACAAGAATGATTTTGTCGGACATATCGGAGGAGACGATTTTGTGATGGTTACCGCACTTAAACGGTTTAAAAAAATCTGCGAATTTATAATTAAATCTTTTGATCAGATGATCCTTCAGTATTATGATCAAAAAGATTTGGAAAAAGGGTATATCGAGGCTAAATCACGATCAGGGAAACATAATAAATTTTCCATCATGAGTATTTCAATTGCAGTTGTTACAACCAAAGGCAATAGGTTCAAACATCATGTTCGGGTGATTGAAGTCGCAACAGAATTGAAAAATTATGCGAAATCTATTCCTAAGAGTCTCTTTATCGTTGATAGAAGAAAACGTAACTCTTTATAAATTTTATCCATAAAATAATCTGCTTTTTAATTTGATATTATAGTAAAAATAATGTACAACCGTTAAGATGAATAAAATCGTTCTTTTATTTCTGGCTTTTTCCATGTTGGCCTCTCATGGTTGCCTTTCTTTATTTAAAAAACAAACCTCAGAAAAAGGACTTTTTGAAATTGAAATGTCCACTCTGGAACCAGATCAATTTCCTGATTATATAAACCAATTACAGAAAATTTCTCAAAAGACCGGTAATCGTTCTGACAAAAAAAGAGTGTGCTTTTATATAGCAAAAGCCTGTGTGTTTCATAAAAACCCCACCCCGGATTATAAAATGGCCTTACACCATTTTGAAGCCTACCTGAAACTTGATAAAAGCACAAATCCAGAAAATAATATTCTTAATTGGATAAATCTTTTGAATCGATTGATAAAACAAACTACGGAAATGGAACAGACAAAAATAAAAATGCAATTGAGTGAAAGACAGAATCAAATTTTATATGAAAATATAAAAAAACAGGATATGTTGATCCAGCAATTGGAAAAAAAGATAAAAAAACTGGATTCTCTTTATTTTCAAATAGAGCGGAAAAAAAAGAAAAACAATCAACCGAAAAAAAAATAATAGATTATGCCGCTCACTTAAAAATATTTCACATCATCCAATGCCGAAAAACTGATCACATAATCCAGATTAATATAAGCTTTATTCCGGTTAGACTTCACACCGGTTTTTTTGCTCTCTAAAACATAACATTCTTTGGTAGTGCTGATAGCCTGATTATCATGAACATCCACCTCAGATAATAAAACACAGGTATC
>DAOWKX010000247.1 GCA_030639705.1 Candidatus Aminicenantota bacterium | reverse complement strand
TCCTCCTGCCGGATTTTCAGAAAATCCACCAAATAGTGAGCTAAAAAACCCGAACAGCCGGTGACCAAAACCCTGTCCATTTTTTTTATTCACCCTCCCCGAAAAAACCAGAAACCATCCCCAGGTTCCCAAAGGAAATTCCCACATTAAACTGGGTTTCTTCTCTACCCAGGTAATTAAATATCTTAAATTCGGCATTCAAGATCAAACACTGATAATCAAGATAAGCGGTTATGGAGGCAGAACGAAATTCCTTTTCGGTGATATCATAATTGATTCCTGAATAAAGCTTTATCGGAAAATCAGGAATATTCAGATTCAGTTGTCCCCGAATAACCGAACGGTTGAAAAAATAATCGGCCGATGCATAGGGATTTCTAATTTTAGAATAAGAAAAATATCCACTCACCACACTCTCTTTATTATCGTAGGCGATTTTGGCACTCAATCGGGTAAAATCCTCTAGGTAATGATTATATGATACATTAATATTCAGAGAGAAATCTTTAAACGGTTTAAAGGCAATACTGCCAGTTATATCAGAAAACTCAGGATAGGTATCATTTATTTTTTGATTTCTGTGAGCGGCTTCGGGGTCCAGATAATACTGCTGGGTCAGTTTCAGAGTTAAAATTTCAGTCGGGGATCCATCCTTTAATTTGCTTTTGGTAATCAACCGTGAAGTCAGGCTGAATCCTATATAGGAATAGGATGGATAATCTTTAAGGTCAACCATCAACATCTTTTCCTGATCCTCCTCAGGAATCGATGTCACATAACGAAAGGTAACTTCCGGTTCGATCAAATGTTTGGCTTTGTTTTTTTTGGAATCAAAAATTCTGCAAAAACTGGGTCCCTTCAACACTGCTTTAACCATCTGATAGCCAATCGTTAATGGCACATCCACAACCTCTCCGGTTTCGGGATCCTTGCTGCGACCATAAAAAGTATTATGGTATTCCAGATTGACGGTGGTACTCAACCAGGGCAACTTGAATAGATTCAGAGTGTATTGAGGAATAACCATCAACCGGTTGGACTTGGTATCCGAATCAAATTCAGGTTCTCCCTCCAGAATATAACCGCCCCTTTCAACACTTTCATAGGTTGATTTAAGAGAAAAGTACCCGGGCAGTTTTCCGATTTTTTTCTGATTGACGTTTAATGAAATAGATGGCAGGGTGAGCGTAACCCTTGAGAGTCCGACCTGTTCCACTTCATCATCTTCATTAACCTGCTCTTGAACAATATAGGTCTCATAACGGGAGGCTGAAACGGATAAATTGAAAATCGAGAAAGAAGAAGTGAGGTTAAAAGAAGAATTAAAATTGGTACTCAGTACAGTATCAAAGTTATTGTTAAATTGCCTCAGAAAATTGGGATCACTGGGATAATTCATCTTCAGAATGATCTTTGTGTTCAGGAAATCAATATTCTGGATATGCTCGGCGTTGAGGTAATAATCATAGTCTGAATCGGTCTGAAAAACACTATCCTGGGAATAGTCAAAATAGTAAAACTTTAAAAATCCGTTCATTTTTCTGAACAAATACCTGAGTTCTTCGTAGTTACCGAGTCCAACTTTTGAATAATAGTCCAGTCCAATGGTTAAATCAAGATTTGAGCTTATTTCCCAGAAAAATGCATTTAACAGATAATAACCTCTCAGGTCTGAATACCCGAAGTTGGGAAACAAAAAACCAGTGGCCCGGCCATCTTTTTCAACGGGATATTTTAGATAGGGAATATAAAAAATAGGAATTTTCTTGATCCAGAATACCGCATTTTTCATCACCACATATTTTTCTTTTTTTATTCTCCCTTTCTTGCAGGTTATTTTCCATCTGGGGACCAGCTGGGCACATGAAGTAAAATCCAGAGTGTTAAAGGTTAAGGTGTCATCATCAATCTGTTTTATTCGATCGGTTTCAAAACGAATCGTGGGTTTCATCATGCCATAGGTTTCGACCATCTCTCCGGTCCGGTCCCGGGTATTAAATTTAAGCTCTTCTCCGCTGATCACGCTTTCTTTGGATACCATGGTCACTCTTCCCCGGGCAATCACAATTCCTGTATCTCTATTGTATTCAACATACTGGGCATATATTCTATAATCTTCCCAGATGACTTCAACATCCCCTTCGGCTTTAAAAATATTATCAACATATTCTTTTTTCCTGGCCTGGATGATCATTTTTTGCCCGAAAGAATTAAGCACTCCAATCACTAAAAAAATAAAGCTTAAAAGGATTATCTTAATTTTCATATCAAGGTATGAATGTATCATGAAAACCCCTGTTTAATCAATACTAATTTAGATTGTTTTTTTTCATAATCTGTTTCATGGCCAATGAATTATTCAGAATTCTCCTTTTTAAATTCCCCAACTTAGATGGTTTATTCATTTGACTTTTACTTTTTTTCAGATTAAAATCGCCATATGACAAAAATTTCGTTTTCGGGTTGTATTGGAAGTGGAAAATCATCTCTTCTGACAGAAGTGAAAAAAATACTGTCCTTGAAAGAAGGGGTTGAATCTATAGAAGACATATCAAAAAAAAATCCCTTTGATACCGATAAGAAATTAAGTTTTATCAGTCAGTTTTACCTGCTCACCAATCACATCAATGAAGAAAATATCAAAGCCATCTCTTTTTCTGATATGCTCTTATGCGACAGTTCGGTTCTGGATCATTGGATTCAGTGGCAAAAACATTTATCCGATATTGAAATGAACAACAACATAGAAGAAAAAAGTGAGATTTTAAAAAAACTCTATCTTTTCTGGATAAAAACCTATGACCTCATTTTTTTCATCCGTGTGGATCCAAAAGTACTGGAAAAAAGAAAAGAAGAGGATAGCTTCACTTTACCCGGTATGGAATATTTTAAGGAAATGGAAGCCTTGTATTTGAAAACCATTAAAGATGACAACCTGAAAATCATTGAAATATGGAATAATAACTCAGTGGATGAGGGCGCTAATACCATTGTGGAACACATATCCGAATTCCAAAAAAAATAAAGACCTTTTTTTGTCAACGCCATTTTTCGTTTGTCTCGGATTCAATAACATATAAATGGAGGAAAAGTGAAAATCGAACTGGCCGGATACAATGTGGATACCGAAATATTAAACCGATTGAACCAAAACAATGCTGAAATTTTAACCCCGGAGACATTCAGTGCGGCATATGCCCGAATCAGCAGAAGCCCAGATGACGTGACCACACTCAGGCAAAAAGCAAGAGAGAATGTTCCCAAAGCCAGAAAATCAAACCAGACCATCATCT
>DAOWKX010000006.1 GCA_030639705.1 Candidatus Aminicenantota bacterium | reverse complement strand
TGGCCGAAGAGGTAAGTTGCATCGCAATATGGGCGGGAATATCGCTGATCTTGCCAATGGATTCAAAACCCATCTCACCATTGTTGATGCTTTCCGGGTAATGAAACGGAATGGACCGGTAGGAGGAAGATTGAGTGATGTGGAATTGAAAAAAACAGTGATCGCCTCGACAAACATCATGGAAGTGGATGTGATCTCAGCCAGTGTCTTCGGATCCGATCCCCGGCAATATTCCTTTATCCAGGAAGCATCCAGAAGAAAGATCGGACAGATGGATATCAATAGAATTCAATTGAAGCGTTTCACCATTTAAAAACCATGATTCAAAAAAAAGGTTCCATCTGGCAGAAAATTCGCATCGCCTCTCAGATTTCGTTTACATTTTTATTTTTTTATTTACTGATCCAGGCTGGCCGGTCTGCCAGCCAATCATTCCAGTTCAACGATTATTTTTTTTATTTTGATCCTCTGATATTGCTTTTGAATTTGATTGCCACCTTCAAAATCAATTCACTTTTTCTTTTATCCCTCATCCCGATATTCCTGACATTTATTTTCGGACGATTTTTTTGCGGATGGGTCTGTCCGATGGGTGCCATCCAGCAATTTTTCTCCTACATATTCCGAAAATCCAATCAGGAAAAGCAAGCAGATAAAAAAATGTTGAAGCTGAAATATGTTATACTGATTATGGTCATTGTATTTGCCCTGATGGGCACACATATCGGTGGCTGGCTCGATCCTTTTTCATTATTGACCCGGAGTTTTGTCACGGTGATCGCTCCTTCAGGAAACCATGCAATTGAACAATCTTTAAAATCCGGGGCCAAAGACACCGGCGTCATCTCAAAAAGCCTGAAACCACTATACCAGTTTTCCAGAAAAAATATTCTCACCAACCGTCAACGGGTATATGTTCAATCTTTGATTATCGGAATCATTTTTTTTGTTATTATATTTTTAAACTTGTATAAAAGGCGATTCTTCTGTAATTACCTGTGTCCGCTTGGAGCACTATACGGGCTCCTGGCAAAATTCAGTCTGCTCAACCTGAAAATCGGAAAAACCTGTGAAGCCTGTAATGTCTGTGCCAAGAATTGCACCTACAATGGAAGCCCTTTTCAGGATTATTTAAAATCAGAATGTATGGTCTGTTTCAATTGTATAGCTGACTGCCCTCATGATGAAATCCAGGTTAAATTTGCTTTTCCCGGAAAAACAAACCGAGAAGCCATTCATTTGGGGAGGAGGAAAATATTAGGATCCGTGATATCCGGATTTTTCATTGCCTCTTTTCCCAGGATTGCCCCTCATTCAACAACTAAAATCCACCGATTTACCCGCCCCCCGGGTTCTGTATCAGAAAAAGAATTTCTTGAAAAGTGTATCCGTTGTGGAGAGTGTATGCAGGTTTGCCCCACAAATTTTATCCAGCCGGCATTATTTGAGACTGGATTTGAGGGAATCTGGACTCCCATATTAAATGCCCAAACCGGATATTGTGAATATGAATGCACTAAATGCACCCAGGTCTGCCCAACCAATACAATAATGGAATTATCCCATGAGGAGAAGAAGAAATTTAAAATCGGAACCGCTGTTATCGATAGGAATCGATGTTACACCTATGCGGATGGATATAATTGTGCGGTATGTGAAGAACACTGCCCGGTTCCTGAAAAAGCCATCCGTTTCAGAGAAGTTGATGTATGGAATTTCAGAGGTGAACAGGTGAAAGTAAAACAAATATATGTCATCCCCGACCTGTGTATCGGGTGTGGAATATGCGAATATGTTTGCCCCCGTTCTGATGCCCCGGGCATTCTGAACAGTGCTGAAGAGGAACAGCGTGAAGCCCTTTATTAAGCCTTAACCCCCCTAATCATCATTAAAAAGGAGACCATTTCTGCATCAATATCTGAAAAAAAAGCAAAAATATGTCCCAAAAAGGAGTCAATTTTAAAATTTATTTCTGGCAATATATTTGCTACATATTAAAAGGAGGGAAAAAACCATTAATGAAATGCCTCTTATTTAAAACCATAATAATAAATGGATATTGACAAAAAGAGAGCAGTTCCATTATTATTCACAGTATAAAAGGAGAAGAGCAATATGAAAAAAATAATCCTTTCATCTTTATTAATTTCAGTCCTTTTTGGTTCATCCTGCTCACTATACTGGGATAGTATGATTGAACCCGGTTTCCGGGTACACCATATCATATTCCAGATCGAACCGGATGATGCCCAAATCTTGCTGAACGGAAGATTTATTGGAGAAGCCTTCGAGTTTTCCAGCCCAGAATCCGCCCTGAAACTGAAATCCAGAAATCATGGAATCATAATTAAAAAAAAGGGGTATATCGAAGAAGTTATTGATCTGGATCAATACCCCACCCGATATATCACCATCCGATTAACCATGAACAAAGATAAATCATATGTCCCTGAGAAAAAAGAGGAAAAACCGGCAATCGAAAAAAAGAAACCCGAATATATTGCCAAAACCGAACCCATTAAAAAACCGATTCAGGTCACTCCACCGGATGAACAAACTCCCAAACACATGGTTAACATCCGCTTTGAAATACAACCTGCCGATTCTGCAATCTATATTAATGGAAAATTCTGGGGAATCGTACCTGAATCAGGAAAAATAGAAAATCTGCACTTGACTACCGGTACCTATACCATTCATATTATTAAACCCAATCATGAAAGTGTAAAAAAAGTAATAACAGTGAAAGATCAGAAGCAAATCAGCATAACCGTTAAACTGGAAAAAAAATGAAAAAGATAATGCTCTGATTATTTAACGAGATAATGCTTCAGCCTGAGAGCCCTTGATTTCATTCAATCATGGATAAGCTGTATTATCTTTTTTAATCTGGATTTCCAGTAATAATTTAAGTTCTCTTTTTTTACATTGGAAAACCGGCTGGGGGCGTGAATGAATATATTTTCCCCGATATAAATCCCGGAATGCCAGCCTTTTTCCAGTTTAAAAACCAAAATATCTCCGGATTCTGCATTTTTAAATTTAATCGTTTGTTTCAGTTTTCCCTGTTTTTTGGCAGTTCGGGGAATATCCAATCCAAAGGCACTGTACACATAACTAACAAAACCACTGCAATCAAAACCAGTAATATCATCCCCGCCAAACTGGTAGGGAACACCTACCAGATCAAGAGCCAGCTGTCTGATTTTTGCCCTGAGATTCCAGATCTTATCAGGTTCTTTCTTAACCTGACAGTCAGTAAACAGGAAACAAAAAAATAATATAAAACCAGTGAGCACAAATAATCCTTTCGATATCTGGCTCTTCATTTTTTTGGTTTTGGATCCAATTTAAAAACCAACCGCTTAAAGCTGGCTCTAACTTTCCTGGGCGAGATACCAGGTGCCTGTTTGTCCTTCTCCGGACCAGTTTCCACTCAAAGAGCTCAGGGTTCCGGTAAAAACATAATCACCCCAGTTATCATAACTGAATGTGATATCATTACTACCGGTCACTTCCCAGGTACCGTAATATTCCCTGTCATCGCTGAAGGTTCCTGATCGCAAATCCGGTCCGGTAAAGGTTATTTTCCATTCCGTATCATCCTCATCTTGCTGGTAAAAAAACAAGGTCCATTCCCGTCGGATGTCTATTTGTTCGATGGTTAAGGTAATATCATTATATATCACCAGGGTTCCCTCTAAGGTTAATTTTCTGAGATTATTTAAATAAATTTCCGGTTGAATTGCCCCCTCCTGGAATTCATATTTGTACTCCACCTCTTCAAACTCTTTGTAAACGTATGTCCCGGTTTCCGGAGTCCCGGTAATCCCCTCTCCCACAACAACGGTAAGGGTGAATTCGGGATTTGTCCATCCGCAACTGGTATGAATAAGCAGGGCAACGGGCAGGGCAAGTAAAAGTACTATTTTATAAAAATTGCTTGACTTCATCTAACTTCCTCCAATTCAATCAGACCGAATTCAAAATAGCTGAAAATAAATTTAAATTGTACCTTAAAAACGGAGCATTTTCAAGTTCCATATGCCAGTTACATATGCCAGTGACGACAGAAAAGAGGGTTTGGTTTTAAAAATATTCAAAAAACAAAATATTCCTTGACATTTAAACACTTTTTCCAGATCATAAATACTAGAATTTCTGAATCATGAAAAAAGTAAAAATCCTCCACAATTTCATCATAATCGGTTTCTTTTTTTTTAATCTTCTATTCATGCAAAATTGCTGTGATTGTCAAAAATCAAATTTCAGATTTTATCCCCCCACAAAAAACAGATTCCCTTTACTGGAAATTACCGGTAAGCATTACCAAATCGGTTATGCGATCGGACGCTATTTTAAAAAGGAAATCCACACATCCTTCAAGATAAGGAAGACCTGGTTTAAAACTCTTAAAAGTTACATAAAAAAGGACAACCATCAAATATTCCTTTCTTTAAAGGCCAAAGCGGAAGCCTATTTTCCCCATTTGATCGATGAATTATCGGGAATGGCTGCCGGCTCAGGGATTCCCTTTGATGATCTTTTTTTATTAAATATCAAAGCCGAGGTCAGCGCAAAAAACGCATCAGAAGAAGAACCACCCGGTTGTTCCACCATACACCTGATAACAGGTAAACAAAAATGGCTTTTTCACAACGAAGATGGAAATATTGCCTATAGAAATTTAATGTTTATTGTAAAAGCCACTGTACCCTCAGGTGTGACTTTTCTAACCCTCTGTTATCCGGGATACTTGATGGGAAACGGCCCGTCCCTAAACAGTCACGGTCTCATCCAAACTACAAATTTTATCAGCGGATTGAACTGTAAAAATGGCATCCCAAGATATTTTTTAGGACGGGCTGTACTGGAAGCAATATCTCTGGATGATGCTTTAAGAATTGCCACCCACCCGGATAGAGCCTTTGCCTACCACCACAACCTGGCATCCTTTAGTGAAAATCGAATCCTCTCTTTAGAAGTGACACCTGACAATTATCATCTGAAAGAACCAGATTTCATATATGTACACACCAACCATCTTATTTTGGACCAGACAAAATCCTTTCCTCAAGAGACTGAATATGTTAATCTATCCTCAATTTCAAGGTATGATGTTATCACAAATGCAATTCATAAATTATCAGGTGTGAAACAAATTGGAACAGAGGATATCTTTAAAATTTTATCCAGCCATCGGAACTCTCCCTATTCTCCCTGCAGACATCCCAGTGGGGATGTCAGAGGAATTACACTGGCCACGGCTGTCATTGATGTTTCTAAAGGTAGGATGACGCTGTATAAGGGAAATCCCTGTCAGTCATTTCGCAAAAACTATTTCAGTGTATATTCAATAAAGGATTTGGAGCCTTAATATTTAAAGGAAAAAGATTTTTTATAAATAGTACTCCCGATTTCATTCAGCAAATAATTAACAAACCTCTTGATCTTTTTTTTATGATAGTCCGAAATATTTACAAATTCACAATTGACGGTTGCATAATCCAGGGTTTCATCACTTAAAATATGTTTTACCTCCACCTCGGCTTTATCGATTGGCTCAATTGGTTTGGGAGTCATGATTGATTTCAGAATAATCACATCTCCAATCTTCAACTTTTTTATTTTTAACCGGTTTATCATCAATCCCGCACCATTTTCAGATATATTCACAATAAAAGCAAGAACCGGTTTTTTAGGTTTTTTCGGAAGAAAGGCCTGGGCCGTGATGTTGTCTTCTTTAGAAAACAATATGCGCTTTGTTTGTCTTTTATCAACGGTTTCAGGATTCATATGTTCTTGTTGCCATCATACCGTATTTATAAAGTAAAAACAATTTCTTAATCCTTTTTAGCCGCTTTTTCCGGAAAAGCAAAGGTGGCGATAATAGCGGTCACGCCGGTTAAAAAAAAAGTCAGGATGCGGGAAGTAATTTTTGCATCCATTCCGGTGATACTCCATATGATTGTAAACACCATACCCACGACAATGGTAATAATAACCGCTTTTCCATGAAAGCGCCTCCAGAAAAGTGTCAAAAGGATCACCACAGAGAAAGTTCCCCCGATTCCAGCCCATACATAACTGACCAGGGTAAAAATCAATTTTGAAGGTGAAAAATAAGCCAGAATCAAGGCAATGAGTGCCAAAGATGCGGTCACCAACCGGGAATGGCTCAGCGATTTTTTATCTATTTCCTGCTGATTCCGCATTTTCAAGGCCGGTTTTATAATATTTTCCGAAAGCTCTGACGCCGAGAGGATTAAAAGTGAATCAGCAGTGGAGATCATGGCAGCAATGGCCCCGGTGATGAGGAGTGCTGCAATTGCAGGTGGAAATATTTCCAGTAAAACAGCAGGCATCACATACTCCTGGTCTTTCAGACCTCCCGGACCGAAAATGGCAATTCCCAGCCATCCGATTGATAGGGCTCCAATATAAGCAACCACTGTCCAGGCGATACCGATATTCCTACCGCGCCTGGCCTGTTTTGGATCCTTGATCGCCATAAAACGTATACTGAGCTGGGGCTGACCTCCGAGATAACCGAAAAACCATGAAAATCCACTCAAAATCACCACTCCGGCCGAAAAACCCGTTGCAGCTCCAGTGAGGGATTGAAATGAAGATCCGGCTTTGGCCAATGCCTGGGGAATTGACTGAGCGAATAATTCCGGGTGGTTGGCAATAAAAATGATACCCACAATCGGACCGACAATCAGGGTAACGATCATGATGATGGCCTGGATCACATCTGTATATACCACGCTCCGGAAACCTCCGTAAATTGTATAGGGAACAATGACTACTGCTGTAATCAACATGCCCAGCTTGGGGGTGATCCCAAACATGGTATGAAGAATTTTTCCGCCACCTAAAAACTGCGCTCCCACATAAAAGAAAAAGAAAAAAACAATGGTCATGCTGCCAACCATACGAATCCATTTACCCAGTTCCGAGTGTTTCTTGGCAATAAAATCGGTAAAGGTGTTAACCTGGTATTTCTCTGCCTGATCCCGTAATCTCCAGGCAATGGCGACCCAGGCGGTAATGATTCCCGCAACACACCCGATTGCTGTCCATATCTCGGTTAATCCCGTTGCATAGGCAACACCCGGCAAGCCCAATAAGGCCCAGGAAGATTCTCCGGTGGCACGTTCCGATAAAGCCGCAGCCCAGCCCGGAAGTCTTCGACTGGCAATGAAATAATCCGAATCGGTTTTGACCTTGCGACCCTGATATAATCCCCAGACCACCAGCAGGATGATATAGCCAATCATGACCATCAGAATTTGTCCCTGGTGCTCCATATCAGACTCCTTTAATATATAGAAATCTTAAGATATCAGAAGTGTTATATTAATTCAAAACCAAAATATTTGCAACCGATGGAAATCTTCACATCTCCGAATGCGAAAGGGGGGATTCGAACCCCCACACCCGAAGGCACTAGATCCTAAGTCTAGCGTGTCTGCCAATTCCACCACTTTCGCAGGTGAAATCAGAATAACATCAAACAAT
>DAOWKX010000176.1 GCA_030639705.1 Candidatus Aminicenantota bacterium | reverse complement strand
GGAAGAGTGAAAAATTATTGAAATTTTTAACCCAATAAGTCAGTAACCGGTGTCGGTTTCCCTATCAATTCATCTCCCACCTTTTTTTACCCTTAAAAAAAACCGATACCGGTTACTTTTTTTAAATAATTTCAATGCAACACAGGGGGGGTACTTTGGGTACTATTTTAGGTAGTGTTGGAACTGAATTATTTAAATATCTGAAAAGAGCAACCGATCTTTAAAGGGAAAATCCGTTTCCATTATCAATTGCCTGACCTGACTTTTTTTCAGGTACAGGGTTATCTTTTTTGTTTTCTGAGCGATTTTACGTCCGGGCAGGGTGATGGATTTCGGTTCTGGAAAAAGAAATTGAATATAATATTGTTTCAATAATAAGGTTGTGCCCGTTTTCAATTGAGATAACTCCTGGATGTCTGAGAAATTGATCCGGGCTAATATTTTTTTAAAATAATATATTAAAATCCCACTGGAAACCACAGCAATGTTTCCGTCAATCATTTGAATTCGCATGTGCTGGAGGTTTATTTTTATTGTCACACCCTTGAAAATCCGCATCGGGTATTCTTCGTATTCACGGGGTTCTCTGGTGGATAAATAATAAACAACCAGAAAAATTAAGTAGCAAAATGCCATTACCCCGACCAGGATAATAATAAAAAAGCTTAACGATTGACTGTAGCGGGGAGAGACAAATGCTGTGGTTTTTCGGATTATCGGCTCAACATCCGGTATAACCGAATTTCCCTCTACTAAAAAATTACTCATCATTTGATCTGCGATGGTCTTTATTTGAATAAGTGTGGACCTGCTTGACCCGCTTTCAAGCCAGTACACATCATCCTGATGGCGGAGCAGATAAATATATCGCCGAAACGATTTTCCTTTTGCCTGAACACCAAAAACCAGTTTTGAATTCAGGTTCAGAACCTTTATTTTTTGTTCAGGAGAAAAAAAATTCTCCAACGGGTATTCAGGGGAATTGCTTTTTTTTAGTATATAGATCCATTTGGTTTGGGAAAGATTTGTTCCTGTTTTTCCAGTCCAATCGTTTTTGGAATACATCGAGAGGCTATAAGAATGAGGGACCACAGTATTTATATGATTGAATTTAACGGGAGTATATTTTATTTCAATGGCTAAAAATTTATATAGAAAAAAAACCACCACCATCGTTACCAGGAAGAATATGGAAATGATGATTTTTTTGTTATAGTTCATAGATTTTTTCTTTCTGAGAATTTTTTAAAAAAAAACCTGGGAACAGACATGTTTGTTCCCAGGTTTATGATTAAAGAACTTTTTTTAATTCTTCTTTTAAAACCGGGATGGCTTTGAAAAGATCGGCCACTATCCCGTAATTGGCTTTTTTAAAAATTGGAGCTTCAGAATCTTTGTTGATGGCCACAATTACCTTGGATGTTTTCATTCCCACAAAATGTTGGATGGCTCCGGATATGCCACAGGCAATATACAGCTTGGGGTTAACAACTTTTCCGGTTTGTCCCACCTGCATATCCGGTGTGGCATAATCAGAATCAACTGCGGCGCGGGATGCCCCCACACCTGCATTCAATATGTCTGCAACTTCCTGGAGTATTTTAAAATTTTCCTTTGCTTTCATTCCTCTGCCGCCGGAAATGATTATGTCAGCTTCGGTCAAATCGATTTTTTTGGTTTCACTTTTTATAACATCGATGATTTTTAATTTTCCCGCGCCCGTCTCCAACCCGGTGGTTGTTATTTCAGGCTGGGTATCGGAACCACCTTCTTTAACAGGAAAAACATTGGGTCTGATTGTAATAATACGGAATTCGCCACTCAGCTTGAACGTTGAAATCAGCTTTCCGGCATAAACCGGTTTTTTTACGGTATTGGAATTGAAATCCACATCGATACAGTCATTAATAATTCCGCCACCGATGAGAGCTGCAATCCGGGGGAACAGATCTTTTCCCTGAGCAGAAGCCACACCCAGAATGTCATTCAGGTTGTGTTCCTTAATAATCTTACCAATGGTAGCTGCATATGCCTCGGGCTGGTAGCTGAGGTTATCATTTTTTATTTGAATCACCTTTGAAATTCCCTTCAGTTCATTTTCATATTGAGAGATATCATTGGCAAATATGATGGCATACACATCTCTGTTGCTTTTTTTTGCAAGAGCCAGGGCTTCCCGGTTTGCCTTCTTAAACTCATCTCCTCTTAATTCAATATAAACACCTAAGTTTGCCATTGATTCCTCCTATAAGACCTTGGCTTCTTCTTTCAGAAGTTTAACCAGTTCTTTTATTGATTCTTTCATTTCGCCTTCGATGATTTTTCCTGCTGGTTTTTCAGGCGGTGCTTCCAGTTTCTCAGTAGTAACTGTAGGGGTTGAATCTTCAATTCCCAGATCCTCAAACCTGACTTTCTTGATGGGTATTTTTTTGGCTTTCATAATACCCATGAGTGTGGCATATCTGGGTTGGTTGATATCATTGATACCTTTTGTAGCCGCAACTACACAGGGGATTTGCATCTCAATTCTTTCTCTGGCCCCCTGATCGATTTCCCTCTCAACAATGGCTTTGTCACTGTCCAGCCGAAAACCAATCACATTGGTGGCCACCGGAATACCCAGACTTTCTGCCAGATAAATATGGGTTAAGCTGGCATCATCATCTATTGCCTGTTTGCCGGTAAAAATGATACCACCATCCCCATCGTCTTTGATGGCTTTTGCCAGGGCCCGGGCAATTGTTTTGTGGTTGAGATATTGGTCAGACTCCACATGAATGGCTGTCTCGGCTCCCATTGCCAGTCCGCTTCTGATGGCACTCTCTGCTCTTGCAGGCCCAACTGTAACCAGGATAACCTTGAAACCTGGATTTTTCTCTTTAAGTTGCAATGCCAGTTCCAGAGCAATTTCTTCATAGGGACTGATGATCCATTTAATATTTTCCTCGTTAATGAATTTTCCTTCTTTAATGGTTAAGACAGCCTCTGTATCAGGAACCTGTTTGATGCAAACATAAATATTCATCTAAACCTCCAATATGAATGATTTGAAATTCATTTGATTTGATTAAAGTCCTATATATATTATTTGTACCCAAATGTCAAATGATGTTACCCGTTTTCAGGATGGGATTCATGCTGGGATCCATGTAGTTCATATTGGGTCTCATTATTTCCCTTGATTATCGGTCCAGGACCTTTTCCATCTTTTCCCAAAATTTGCCATCACAGCTGACACGC
>DAOWKX010000083.1 GCA_030639705.1 Candidatus Aminicenantota bacterium | reverse complement strand
GACTTAAAATGGGGAGATGTGAACTCAACCGTAAAAATGCTGGAAAAGATTGCCTATCGCCGGGGAGTGGGAGAAATTGTTTCTAAGGGCTTGAAATCGCTTTCAGAAAAAATCGGTTCTTCCAGCAAAACGTTTTGTATCCACAGTAAGGGACACGGACTGGCTGCCTGGAATTGTCATGTGCGTTTGAGTATGGCATTGTGCTATGCCACGTCAAATCGAGGGGCATGTCATTTGAATGGCCACACTCCTTCTGCTCAGAACCGCACGGCCTTGATCGATTCCACCGGGCTTTGCTTGTTTGCCCGGGGAGGATATAAAGAGGATTCAATTACCCATATTATGGAGACCATCACAAATCGGGGATGGGCACCGGAGGATTATCAACGGGCCGGTGAACGGATATTTAATCTGGAAAAAAGTTTTAATTTCCGGGAGGGTTTCCGTAGAAGAGACGACCGGGTTGCAGACCGGTTTTTTGAAGAGCCATTAACTTTAGGACCCAAAAAGGGGATGGTTCTGGATCGGCATGAATTCAGTCAGATGATGACCCAGTATTATGAAGATCGGGGCTGGAATCCCCGAACCACCCGCCCATCAAATCACACATTAAAAAAACTCAACCTTGATTTTGTTATTGACCGGATTGATGTCTGAACCAAATAATGTATTGGTTGGTCTGATCCATGGTTTAAAATTTTTTTAAGGAGGTATCACAGATGATTGAAGAAATCAGTGCTGAGAAATTGAATCCCCGGTATTTTATCCAGGAAAAAGTAGAGCAAATAAGAGAGGTTGTGGGATCGGGAATGGCCATCAATGCCCTGTCAGGAGGAGTGGATTCCTCTGTGGTAACCCTGTTGGGGCACCGGGCACTGGGCGATCGTCTCCAGACTGTATTTGTTCAGAACGGGCTGATGAGAGAAGGGGAGGCTGAACAGGTGGTGGTTGTTTTCCGTCCGCTGGGAGTGAAGGTCGAAGTCCTGGAAGCCCGGGACGATTTTTTTGGCGCCCTGAAAGGGATTGTTGATCCTGAAAAGAAGCGGGAAGCCATTACCCAGACTTTTTATAAAGAAGTATTCGGCCGTATTGTAAAAGAGAGGAATACCCGTTTTCTTCTCCAGGGAACCATACTGACCGATGTGGATGAAACCGTAGCCGGAATCAAGCGACAGCATAATGTGTTTGAACAGCTGGGAATTGATCCGGAGGAAACATTTGGATACCGGATCCTGGAACCCCTGATTCAACTTCGAAAGGATGGGGTTCGAAAGCTTGGAGAGGCCCTGGGACTTCCTTCAGAGATGTTTAACCGTATTCCCTTTCCCGGTCCGGCATTATCCGCCCGGGTGATAGGAGAAGCCACACCAGAGCGAATCGAAATTGTACGCCGGGCAACTGCTGTGGTGGAAAAAATCTTAGGAGATACCGATGCCTTTCAATATATGGCCATTCTTCATCAGGATCGGGTAACCGGAATCAAAAACAATCAACGGCAATTTGGACAACAAATAGAAGTGCGTTGCTGGCAGAGTATTGATGCCCGTACCGCCACGCCCACCCGTTTGTCTTTTGATATTCTTGAAAATCTGGCGGACCGGATTATCAGGGAGGTTCCCGATATTGTCAGTGTCACCTACAACATAACCCCGAAACCCCCTTCAACCATCGAAGCTGTATGATAGATGTTTAATAATTCAATATCTTGTAATTTGTAAAAATGATGAAAAAAACAGCAATTGAGAGAATAAAAACATTTGTTATAAGATAATAAATTTATTAAAATCAATAAACAGGAGGATTTAAATGACTGCAATGAAAAAAAGTGAAAATGCTGATGGTATATGCCGCAGGGAGTTTATTTGCAAATCTGCAATGATTTGTTCTTTGGCAGGTTTACCTTTAGTTAAAGGAGTGACTGCCAAAGAAGCGAAATCAAGAGCCAGTGTTCCAAAAGAAAAACTTACTGAAATGGCATCATACTGCGGGTTATATTGCGGTGCCTGCGACATTTACCAGAAAAGATTCTCTAAAGCAGGGAATGAATTGAAAAAATTACTGGATGCTTATGATTTTAAATCCATCTCCAAACAGATTCCAGGACTCGAAGGGTACGATACCTTCTACAAAGTTTTAAATACTATCATCTTTTTCTTTGGACAGTGTTTTACCTGTAGAAAGAATGGTGGAAATCCGCAGTGCCAGATTCGGATATGTGCCCGGGAAAAAGGTTACACCACTTGTGCCGAATGCCCGGAGTTTGTGTGTGATAAGTTGAAGATCATTGTTGATGGTTATTCCGAAGCAGAAGAAAATCTTATTGAGATTAAGAAAATAGGGTTGGGTAAATGGTGTCAAAAACAGCAGGAGAAAGTTGACCATGGATTTCGCTATACAGACCAAATGATAAAAGAGAAGAAAAAAAATTAACCGTAAATTAATGATTGCTTAATACTTTTTTCAATTTGAAACACTATCAACAAAACAGTTAAATTTCAACCTACAAAATATTAGGGAAAATATCTTTTAGATAAGTTGTTGTGACTTTAAATTTTGTTCGATTTTATCGATAAGGGACCGGAATAGGCTCTTGTCTTTATAGAAAAATCCCCATAGGTAATTTTTGTTCATTTTTAATCCCATATTTCCGCTGGATCGGTAATAGGGATCCTGAAATTGGTATGTGTCCTGATCATAGATCTGATATTTAATCTTCCTCTTTTCCAGGAAGTTGAGGTAGTTTTTGATCATGGTCTCTGCCTCCGGTTGTGTTCTGGTTTCAATAATAAATATCTGGAATTTATGATTTTTTATCTTGTAGTCAGCCACAAAAGCAGAATGCAGGAAACTGTGTCCCAGGTAATTTTTAAATATAAATCGTTCGGAGTTTTTGATTTTTCCATCTTCTGGAAAGCAGGAGATGGCCTTGGGAAACAGAGGTTTTCCTTCCAGTTTTTTATCCAACCGACGGGCAATATTTTCAAGTAGTAATTGGTCATCTTCTTTCAGATCAAACCCAATCAATTTCACATAATATTGGCTTTTGAAAAAATTGAGTACACCTGTCTCGTAATATCCCTGGGTTCCTATTTTGAGGAAATTCCCCTGTTCTGGTTTTTCCTGGCTGTAGATTCCAAAACCCGTATTCTGATTGCTGTGCTGGTAGATATCGACCGTAATAGACTGGTTTTTTTCATTCTCATAGGTCTGGGTAATCAGTTTTTGAAAGTCGTAACTTAAATACACCTCAGCCGCACCATTTATGTATTCAAACAGATTATCCGGCCTGTATGGTACTGGTTCCCCTTTTTTATGCCATCCATCTAATTCAGGGAAAATATTGATCTTGTTTCCCTGGTTTTCATTTTCAGTAAATGATGGTGTGATGAATAACAGGAACAATGTTAACGAAAAAAACAATATTCTTTTCATTTAAATCTCCTCATTGGTAAAATTATATCAAATGTGAATTCAGTTTCAACCAACAGGTGAATATTGAATGGTTGACTTTGATTAAACCAGGAATTCTTCCGGAATGTTTTTGAGTCTGTAAATATCCAGTATTCTTTTTTTAATATTGAATCCCATGGTACAATTTACCGAACAGGTTGTACAGGTATTGCAGGGGAGGGTATGGATTCCGGTAGAGATAAGGGTATCCCTGGCCTGCCCGAGATTTTTATATCCGTAGGCATACATGAAACTTCTCATCAGGGTGGGAATCTCCAATTGATGGAGACATTGAGTCGTGCAGGTTCCACACTGGGAACAATACAGTCCTGCCAGAGACATTTTTTCACTCTGTTCCAGATCATTTTTTTCTTCCTTGGAGAGGGTCAGGTCATTCATAACTGCTAGATCCAGCTGCATCTGATCAAAGGTCGTAAATCCGGGGATGGTGGTATGAACATTCTGATCATTCAGCACCCATTTCAGGGCAGCCTTCATGTTTATGGGATTCTGTCTCGCCTGGTCCCAGTATACACCGGCCTGGGTTTTCATGGCAATCACTCCCAATCCGGCTTTGGCTGCGTAGGCAATTGCTTTTTTTACTTCTTCCAGATGGGGTTGTCGGAAATTATAGGCTGTTAATACCACGTCATATACCTTGCTGTCCGCAGCGGCCCGGATAACCTCCGGCTCATTGACATGGGTGGATACTCCGATAAAACGGATTTTACCCTGTTTTTTTAGCTTGAGCATGGATTCAAGATAGGGCTCAAACAGGGCTGCTTCCTTGCGAGCTGCGTTATGCAGATACAGGATGTCTACATACTCCAGCCCTAACCGTTTCAAACTGGTTTCAAATTTTTGGATAAAGGAGTCGTTTTGTGCATCTTTTGGGAATAATCCGGTTTTACGGTCCCGGTTTTCATAAATTTTCGTACCCAAAACAAAAGACTCCCTGGGCCGGTTTTTAATGACCTTGCCAATCATCTCTTCATTCCGCCCTCTCTGATAACCGTGAGCTGTATCCAGATGAACGATACCCGAATCCAGAGCTGCTTCCACCAGCTTGGGGTTGTCGGCATTCATGACTCCCATACTGACAACCGGCAATTTGATTCCGGTTTTTCCAAGTATCCGGTAGATAAATGGTGTCTTTTTTTCCTTTTTTGGTTGAGGGGAATCAGCTTTGCCTTTTGCCATTACCGGAAGCATGGTAATGCCGGCAATTCCGGTCAATCCTGCTTTAATAAAATCTCTTCGGCTTTTGTTTAATTCCTTTTTATTCATTTTACCTCCATTATTTCGATTTTATTTTATAATCAGATGAACATCAATGGTTTTGAGTTTATGGTTTAACGGTTTCGCAGATCCTGGATTGTCAGCTGATTCTTTTTTTGAAATCCATCGGGAATGACATATACACCGGAGGGTGGATCTTTCCGGGAAATTTCTATGACCTGGCTTTTAGATCCGAAGGTTGTGCCCTGAAGGAAGATTTTCACATCGGTATGGACAACAAACCCTTTGATTTTTTTTAATTGGTCGATGTAGGAATCGCTGTAATTTCCCAGTCGCCTGATAGGGGAGAACATTTCATTCAGCTGTTCCCAGTTAAAGGGGACATCAACGGTGGACCAGTTTTTAATTTCCAGTGCATAAGGCCGGTCGACATTTATATCATAACCAGCACAGTTCCAGTTGCTGATTTTTTTCTTTTCCTTGGTTTCTTCTACATTCCCCGATACCTGTCTGGGTTGAAGCATGGCTAATGTTTCTTGGGGTAAGATATTTTTCATATCCAGGGGAATTGAAGTTTCGACATAGGTTTTATCTCTGCGGTTGATAATTGAAATGAGTCTTTTGCTTTGATCGACAATCACAATTCGACCGGCAGTCATATATGCCATTTGATGGTCTCGAAACCATATTTCTACTATATAGTCGTTTTCCGGGTGAACCACACCTCCGTAATAATACGAATCGGTGTGGGTTTTTTCTTCAATGTAAATGTCAGCAGCAATAAAAACTGTAAAAACAAATAAACACAAAACATACACAGCAATTTTTTTCATAGTTCCTCCAGGGTGTATTTTTAAATCTCCTCATCACTGTTTACGCTGAAATACCAAATTGGTTTAATGACAAGTTTTTTTAGACTCAATTTAATAAATTTGAATTAAAGAAACCAGTTAAAGTCTCCTGAAGCTCATGCCCTTTACCAGTGCTGTATCCACTTCTCCATTAACCAGAACAAAATAATTTTTTGTTCTCTCTTTTGTAACTTTTTCAGTTATCTTTTCCTGGGCAAAAAGGGTGGAGAATAGACTGAAAAGGATTAGTATTGTTGTTGTTAGTTTCATTTAATTATTTCCTCTGTTTGAACTTTAAAGAATTGGTAGTCCTGGTACTTGTATACTGTTTTGCACCGCTCCCACTCCCTTCGGAAAACAGGTCCGCCCTTGTATTTTTCACTTAAAACAATCCTGCTTGGGAATCTCATCCCCTGGTATGTTTCATCAAAATCGATTTCACAATCCAGAAAAAGTCTTGTCTGGAGCTTTTTGGAAAATTCCAGAAGCTTTTCATATCCGCGTATCGCGCCCGGATTTACCAGGATTTTTTTTATTGAATAATCATTTATATCTATCCAAATTTTCCCGTAAATATAGTGTGCATCCTCTGGATTTTTAGGCCTGGCCTCGATGATTGCAAAGGTGTGTTTTTTTTGTTTTTTATAGCCGATAAAATTAAAATGGTATTTATACTGCCTGTTTTTATCCAGTAAGGTGGCTGGGGCAAAGATAGCCTTCTGGGCTAAAAATGACCTTATTCTGTAGTCGGCAATTGCTTTTCCCAGTTTTTCATTTTTACCCTTCAGATATTTTCTTTGTTCGCTTATTTTACCTTTATCTTTTATCATTTGATAATCAAAAAGATATTTGTATATTTCCTTTTTGTTTTGGTTTGATATATTTTGAACTGATATTTGGTTAGCATAATATAGTCTCCATTGAGGATCGCTAAAAGCTGCGGCATTTTCAGGGGATAGGGAGTTTTGTCCACTTCCTCTTTTGTCAATAGTTTCGACTACTTTCTCTTTGCAGATATAGTGGAAGGCAGCCTTTTTTAATTTATCACAATAAACAGCAGCTCCATTCAGTAATTTTTTGAGTTCCTGTTGTTTTAAAGATTCATCTTCGATTTTTATTTCTGAGGTTTTGCGCTTTTTTTTCTGTATTGGTTTTTCTATTTTTTTTATAGATGGGATTTCAAATGTTGAATCTGGCTGTTTCTTAGCTAAGGATACTGGTCCAGGTTTATGATATATCATGCCCTTTACTAATACTGTATTCACTTCTCCATTAACCAGAACAAAATAATTTTTTGTTCTCTCTTTTGTTTCAAAGGAGATTTTCACCTCTTTATTTTCAGGAATGATCGATTCTTTCTTAATTTTTGTATCTCCGGTTGATTCGTTAATCCAGACTTTGTAACAATCGATTTTTTTGTTTAAAAAGCTGTCGGGAAGAGTAAGGTAATAAACCAACTTTTTTTTGCCGGTATCTGTTTTTTCCGGATTTACCGGATGGGCTTTCATAAAAGTCCGGGCTAACTGATTTCCTGAAATCAGATTTAATACCAGAACTTCCTTTTCTATATCTGTCATCTGGGCATAAGTCCGCTCTTTTTCCATGGTTTTAATAGTGTGGATTTTTATGCCCTTTCGATTTGGTTTAATGCTTATCTGCTGGATATTGTCCTTTAAATGTGATGGTTTGGTAAAGGCGATTTCATAATAGGCTTTATGGATTTTTTCGAGCTGCCTGAGTATGGTTTTTTTGTATCCTTTTATGTATTTACCTCCGCTCTCTTGGGCTAAGAAAGTCAGGGAGTCATGTCCTGCCCCATGGACATATTCTGTATCGTCTAATCTGCAGGAGTTTATAAGAAAGAGCATAGTTCCGCTTCGGTTTAAAAAGCTGACCATGTGTTGAAGTTGTTTTCGGACCATATCCCTACCTCCAACTTCCATGACATCCCTGGTGATACCATCGGTAAATAGGTAGACGAACTTGTGATCTTTTAAGGAATTTATATTATAATATAAGAGCTCAAAGGATTTGAAGAAGCTCTGAGCTTTATTAAGATATGATTTAGCTCTGAGGGGCAGAAAGAAACGTACCAGCTCTTTTTCAGTGTACTTACCTGGTGGATATATGGCTAGCATTTCCTCCATTTCTGTCTTTATAGAGAATGTTTTAGATTGAGGTTTCCTTATTACTTGTTTATTGATTATGTCGAGG
>DAOWKX010000115.1 GCA_030639705.1 Candidatus Aminicenantota bacterium | reverse complement strand
ACCAGGCCCTTCATACCGGTATCCAGCATACGGATAGATTTCTGGAGAACTTCTTCAAAACTCCTGCCAATAGCCATCACTTCCCCTACTGATTTCATTTCTGATCCTATATTGAGGTTAACATTCCTGAATTTCTGTAAATCCCATCTGGGATATTTCAACACCACATAATCCAAAGCTGGCTCAAAACAAGCATAAGTTTCTCCAGTGATGATGTTTTCCACTTCTGTTAAACTGAAACCTATAGCTAATTTGGCAGCAATAAAAGCCAGTGGATACCCGGTTGCTTTTGAAGCTAACGCCGAGCTCCTGCTAAGCCTGGCATTTACCTCAATAATACGATAATCATCAGAGCGAGGATCAAAGGCGAACTGAATATTACATTCCCCTACAATGCCCAGGTGTCGGATAACCCTGATTGATAAGTCCCTCAACTTAAAATTCTCTGCAGAAGTCAGGGTTTGAACCGGTGCCACCACAATACTCTCACCGGTGTGTATTCCCATAGGATCAACATTTTCCATAGAACAAACCACAATACAATTGTCAAAGCGATCCCGTACTACCTCATATTCCAGTTCTTTCCAACCGCCAAGATATTCTTCAATTAAGATTTGTTTAGTGAATGAAAAGGCCTTTTGAGCAAGATCAACCAGTTCTGTTTTATGGTTGGCAGTTCCCGAACCCAAACCTCCCAGGGCATAGGCAATCCGGCACATTATTGGATAACCGATTTCTTCAGCTGCCAAAACTGCTTCTTTAATGCTTTTTACTGCTTTACTTTTGGGGACTTTAAGATCAATCTCATTTAATTTGTTAACAAACAGATCCCGGTCCTCTGTATTCTGGATCGATTCAATAGGGCTTCCTAAAACTTTCACATGGTGTTTTTCAAAAATTCCACTTTCATACAGTTCTACTCCAACATTTAAAGCTGTCTGACCTCCAAAACCAAGTAAAACGCCATCAGGTTTTTCCTTTTTAATCACCTTTTCAACAAAATTTTTCTCCAAAGGCAAAAAATACACTTTATCAGCTAAGTGACTGGAAGTCTGAATGGTGGCAATATTGGGATTAATCAAAACTATTTCGATTTTTTCTTCTTTTAAGGCTTTAATTGCTTGACTGCCAGAATAATCAAATTCACCAGCCTGACCAATCTGAATCGCACCTGATCCTAAAATCAGGATTTTTTTGAATTTTAGGTTATTTCTTCTCATGACATCATTGCTCTTAAAAACATATCAAATAAAAATTCAGTATCTTCCGGACCCGGTGAGGCCTCAGGATGAAACTGGGTTCCAAAGAAGGGTTTTGACATATGAATGATTCCTTCATTGGTTTGATCATTGTTGTTAACAAACCACTCCCGCCAATCCTGAGGAAGAGTTTCTGAATCTATAGCATAACCATGATTTTGGGAAGTAATATAACACCTCTTGGTACCACTCTCCTTGCAGGGCTGATTTTGACTCCGGTGTCCATACTTAAGTTTATAAGTTTTGGCACCGGCAGCCAGGCCTAATATCTGGGATCCTAAACAAATCCCCAGAATGGGAATATTGAGTGACAAGGTTTTTCGTACATTCTTTATGGTTTCCTCACACATCATAGGATCACCAGGACCATTTGATATTAAAATACCATCTATTCTTTCTTTAGAGAAGTCATAATTCCAGGGGACTCTGATTATTGTAATATCCCTTTTCAAGAATGCCCTAATAATATTATTCTTAACACCACAATCAATCACAGCAATTTTTCTTTTCCCTTTTTTATAAAATAGGGGTTCTTTTACACTGACTTCTGCTACCAGGTTTTTTTTATTAGGATCAAAAAAATCAATATCAAGGCTATCATCACAGATAATCTTACCGGGCATGGTTCCTTTCTCTCGCAGTCTCTTAGTTAAAGCTCTGGTATCTACTCCAAAAAGGGCCGGAATATTATGTTCTATTAACCACTCAGCTAATGATCTTTTGGCATTCCAGTGAGAATAATCAAATGAATAATCGGACACCACCAAACCAAGGACTTGGATACGGTCAGACTCAAAATATTTAAATAAATCATTTTCTTTTTCATCTCCAGGAACTCCATAATTTCCAATTAGAGGGCAGGTAAAAACCAGTATTTGACCTTTATAAGATGGATCAGTTAGGGTTTCAGGATATCCTACCATACCGGTATTAAATACCACTTCACCACTTACATTTTTTGCGGCACCAAAAGAATATCCCTTAAATATAGTTCCATCTTCTAGAATAAGTTTAACTGATCGATTTGCAAATTCCATAAATATTGAGTCTCTCAATCATGGGAAGTTTTTGTCTAACAGACATTATATTTTAAAACAAAGTATGGGATTAATGCAAGATAAATTTTTATATTTATCTCTTTTTATCCTTTTTTCAACTCTTTTCCGATCCAGATGGCCACGCCCAACACATATTGAAGCGGGGAGGATTTTTCATCCATCTCAATAATCTCTGCCCGGTACTGGGTGTTATCCGGAATCAACCAGATGTCCTTTTCTTTCACAATCACCCGCTTGATGGTGAGAGAAATGTCTTCGGAAAAAGGAGTAGTGTTGATTATATATATATGCGCATCCGTGGGTTTTATCAACCGGTCCGGATTTCGATCAAAGAGAACCAAATCCCCCTGCTGAATGGTGGGCTCCATGGAATCACCGCTGGCACGGGTAATGAAGGGTTTAAAGGTTTCTTTCATATATGGTTTGTTAAAAACCTTATAATCAATGATATTGTTAGCTGATATATTGGACAGGTTTCCGCAGGCAATCGGCTCTATCTCAGGTACCATCTGGAACTTTTCTTTGAACTCATGGGCCTTGTCCATCATTTCATCGACTGTTGAGCCTGGGGTTAAGGCTTCTGAAAATACTAAATTATAGAGCGGAATGTTCAGACTCCGGGACATCAAATACAGGTGATTAAGGTTAAAATCTCTTTTAGAGGGAGTATCAACAGCCTGGTAAATGGTGGCCCTGTCTATACCCACAAATTTGGCAAATTTCTTTTTATTGGAGAATCGATCTTTGATGATCGTCCTGATATTGTTTTTAATAATATCCTGCAATTCATCATAAGTCATATTTTCTCCTTTTTTACTCTACTATAATATTGCAATAAAATATTATTTTTTCAATAAAATTATAATTTATAATTTATTTTGTTGATTTTTATTATATTTTATATTATTTTATATATACAGCATTATAATTTATAATTTTTTTTTAAATTAATGAGATAAAATGTCATATAAAAATAAGATGAGGAGAAAAGATGCAATTAACACCCATTAAAAAATTCGAAAAATTATCCAGCGGAATTCCATCATCGGATAAAATGAAAATTACCAAAATCACTGATTATCAGAACGGGTCAATCATCTACGAGGTAACGGAAGGCGAAGAAAAGCACCTCTATAAAAATTTAAAAGATGTCCACAACCATATTGAAAATCTACGCATTTGATTGAAAATCCAGGTCTATTTTTAACCATTATTTCTTCCAATTAGCCTCTCTTCAGACCATAATCACTCATTGTTTAACTTTCATATTGTTATTTTGGTCTTTTTGTTATAGTATTTATAAGAGCTAAAATGACATTTTCCAAGCTTCTGCTCATATTTGTATTTGTTCCCCTGGTTGAGCTCTATGTGCTGATAAAACTGGGGAAATATCTGGGCACAGAAACCACCATCCTGATTGTTATCCTGACCGGAATTTTAGGTGCTGCTTTTGCCAGATCCCAGGGAGCCGGAATCATTTCAAAAATCCGAAATTCTTTAAATCAGGGAAAAATACCCGGACAGGAAATGATTGAGGGAATTTTGATTTTAACCGGCGGTATCATGCTCATTACCCCGGGATTCATCACCGACCTGGTTGGCTTCTCTCTTATCCTTCCCTTCTCCAGGGCATTCTATTCCAATATTGCCCTGTCTTACCTGGAGAAAAAGATTAAAACCGGTTACTGGAAAAAATATGATTTTAATGTCTACGATACTGACATCGACCCGGAAGACAATTCCAATGATAAACCAGAAATCATGCAATAGCTGATATTCATCCTGTTTCATGAGCAGTCCAAACGAACAATCACGCCAACCTCCCCCCGGCTCTGACAAGCTCCCGATTCGGTTTGAGTGTCAGAATGTTAAAAAGTTTTACCAAAAAAAATTACCCGGAAGAAAAAAAGAGCAGATTCCCGCATTAGATGGGCTAAACATATCATTATATGATCATAAAATAAATGCACTGGTCGGTCATTCCGGTTCCGGCAAATCCACCCTGGCTAAAATCTTAATGAAACTGGAGAGTTTTGATTCCGGTGACATATCCTATAAGAAAGAAAAATTGGATTCAATCGAGATCAATTCCTTCAGACAAAAAAATCAGATTTTGTTTCAAAATCCTTTTTTAGCAGTCAACCCGGCTTTTTCTATCTATAAAATAATAGCGGATCCCTTAAAAGTGGCCAGGAAGAGCAGACAGGAGATTAAAAATATAATAAACCAGGTCATGGAGCTCATCAACATCCCCCACTCCTTTTTAAAGCGATATCCGTCAGAATTATCAGGAGGGGAATTACAGCGCATTGCGCTGGCCAGATCGCTGGTTCTGGAGCCGGAATTTGTCATATTAGATGAACCTTTTTCCTCACTGGATGAAATCATGGCCTCTCGGCTCATGGATGAATTTCGATTTGTTTTTAAAAAACTTAATATTGGGATTTTATATATATCTCATCATTTAAAAAGGGTCAGCACCCTGGCGGATTTTGTTGCTGTGATAAAAAAAGGAAAAATTATCGAACAGGGGCCCGTAGATCAGATTAATTTGCTCTATTCCAAATTTATCATCTAAATTACAGCTCTGGAGTCAGAAGAAACCAAATCCGAAATCCGATATTCATAATTGTTCGTCTGGTTCGTCTTGTTAGTTGCAAATCTTTTTCTTTATAATCTTTATTAGCAACGAACAAAACTAACAAAAACGAACAATTGGTTTTTTTATATTAAACCCATTATATTGTTCGTCTGGTTCGTCTTGTT
>DAOWKX010000059.1 GCA_030639705.1 Candidatus Aminicenantota bacterium | reverse complement strand
AGCGATGCGTCGAAAATCTGGGAAAATTCCCCGGTTAGTGCTACCATTATTCGACGATTTTTGGAATTTTTTGGTTGCGGGGCAAAAATGGCATCAGCAGCGACCAATATTCTGTACCGTGACTTTAAAATACCCATGAAAGATTATTATTCAATAGACATTTCTCCTGACAGACATGTAAAGAAGGTATTCAAACGGACCGGCTTGATCTCAAAATATGCAAAACCTGAGGAAATTATTTATCTGGCCAGGGAATTGTATCCGGAGTATCCCGGTGTTTTTGACCTGGCCTGCTATGAAATCGGAGTTGAATGGTGCAGACTAAAAAATCCTCTCTGTCAGGAATGCTATTTAAATAAAATCTGCTCCAAAAATTAATCTTTTTGCATCAACCCTTCTGGAAAAAATTGAAAAAAGACAGAAAAATGGAGTAAAGGCAGTGATTAACAGTCTTATATCACAGAAATCCGGATGTTCATTCCCTATATTTTTTAGTTTTATAACAAGTAATGATAATCTAAACTTAAAGGAAACAAAATGTGAAAAAAAATGAAATTAAAAACAACTCTTTTGATATACCTGATTATTTTTGCCGTATTTGATATGGTGATACCCATTCCATTCGCTGCTATTCTGTTGATCTATGTCATACTGGAAAAACCCAAATGGTTTCAACACTGGGTGAATGATATTTATAAAAATTGATCCGGCAGAATCTGAGTACCTCGGATATAGTGAAAGGCGCTGATGGCCAGGCCACTGATGATGCCATCATCTTTAACCTGAATCGTTCCCAACCACATTTACTCAATTTCAATTTTTCGATCAACAAAATAAAAAAAGTGACTAAAGTCACATTGACAAAATTCCCGTTTTGATACATTAAATTAGTTGTTTCAAATTTGGAATTAAAATGAAAAATCCGAGGAGATGCCCGTGATAAAAAAAATGATTATTTTTCTTCTCCTGCTCTTATTCATAATTATTTTTCCACTGTTTGTGATTTTTTAAGATCAGGAAAATTGAAAAAAACCACCAAAAAAAATTCCATTCTAATGGTTAAAATCCACGATTAATAAATTTGATATCCGGATTTCAAGGGGAAAATTGCGGGAGAGATCAGAATTGAATCTTTCCCTTGACAACAAAATAGGCCACGATCACACTGATGATCAGTATCAGCATATAAAATATTGCTTCTTTCAGAGGAAACGTCTCTCTACGCTCTTTATAGACAAAAAAGCGAAATATAACACCGGTCGAATAGATCACCACGGCTGCCGCAACATATTTTATCATGGAGATAAAAACCCATAGCAAAAACGAAATACTGATAACCGCATAGATCACGATTACTGTATCTTTTCCCTGGATGGCCTGTTTTATCCCCAGTATAGATGAAAACAGGTATGGTAACAAAATACAGGCCACTGTCAAGCTGATAGCCGCAAAGTACAGGTTCTGAAGAAGGGGAGCGTTTCCACTGGCTGAAATATCTCCGGTCTCAGAGAACACATATAAAAGGAATAATAATACCTGGGTGATTAAATTGGATAATGTCAGGGAAAAGACCGGTGTTGCACGCCGGTTAATTTTTGTAAATACCCGGGGAAAAGATCCGCCCTTGATCGCAGAAATATAAGGGATTTCTGCTGTCAGCATAAGCCAGGAAAGTAGGGCACCCATTACCGAAAAGAGGAATCCGAAGTTCAAAAAATGTCTTCCGAAGTCACCGATAGCATAACCCAGTACTGCACCGAGGGGACTTGATGCCCGGACTATCTCGCTTGCCGGGGCAACCCCCATTGTAAGAGTGGAGACGAGCACATAAATAACCAGTACAATGATAAATCCCAGAAAAGTGACTCGACCCACATCTCTAAAATTTTTTGCTTTGCCGGAAATTACCACTGCAGATTCGATGCCCAGAAATGCAAATACCATAACTCCGAAACTTCCATGTATCTGTTTCCAGAAAGCAACTTTGTCTCCCGACGCTGCCAACGTCATGGAAAAGGGATCTCCCATGAGAGACGGCTTAAACATAAATATAGTCACTCCTATGACAAAAATGAGCGGCATAACCTTAAGAACCGTTATGACCATATTGGTCATTCCAGCAGTTCTGATTCCCGCCCTGATCAAAATGTAACACCCCCACAGCAGGATGCTGGCCAGCATAAAAGCAATCCATTTGTTTTCCTTCAGTAGGGGAATATAGTTAGCCAATATTTTCGGGATGGCAAAAAGATAGGCCAGATTGGTGAGAAGACTGCTCCACCAGTAACCATATGCAGAGTTGAATCCAACAAATTCACCTGCTACTTCGTGGGCATAGGTATAGATTCCCCCAACAAGTTCGGGCCGCTGTGTGGAAAGATACTGGAAAATCTTGACCATGGCAAAAATTCCGGTGCCGGTAATGACCCAGGCAACAAAAATCCAGCCCGGATTGGCCTGGCTACCCAGATCAGCCGGAGAATTAAAAATACCGGCACCGATAATCGACCCCATCACTAGAGCCAGTAACGGTAGAAAGCCAAGTACTTTGATATCTGTTTTTCCCATGGTATACAGAATTCAATTTCTGAATGATTCTATTTTATAAAAAGACAAAAAAAAGAACAATTCCTTAATTCACCACCAAATCTTTCGCAGGCTGTAGTCGCTATCCCTTT